>DATJUT010000045.1 GCA_035502185.1 Gemmatimonadales bacterium | reverse complement strand
GAGGCTCTTTTGAACCCCGCTGCCGCCCTCCCCACCGTCTTTAGCGCCCGAGCCCGAAGCGGTCTAACCCCGTCGCGCCGAGGCCGCGGGTAGGCCGTCAGGCCCCCGGAGCGGGACCGACTCTCACGAAACCCCTGTAATCATTGGTGCGCCCAGGAGGACTCGAACCCCCAACCTTTTGATCCGTAGTCAAACGCTCTGATCCAGTTGAGCTATGGGCGCACGCGAGAACCGCGCGGAATGCGGACACTAGCGGAAGGGGCGGGGCGGCGCAAGTCCCTGCATCCGAGGCGAATGAGCCGTATTCGTCACCGGCCCCGTAAACTCGGAGCGCGTCGATCCCCCGGGAACCGAGCGAGGAGGAAAAAGCCCGCATGACGGCCGCGATCTCTCTTCAGGGCGTCGTGAAGCGCTTCGGCAGGTTCGCGGCGGTCGACGGCCTCGACCTGGAGATTCCGCACGCGACCACGTTCGGGCTGATCGGCCCGAACGGCGCCGGGAAGACGACGACCATCCGGATGCTCACCGGCCTGCTGACCCCCACCTCGGGCGACGCGTGCGTCGCGGACTACGACGTCGTCACCGAGCCCGAGGCGGTCAAGCAGCGGATCGGCTACATGTCCCAGCTGTTCTCGCTCTACGGCGATCTCACGGTGGAGGAGAACATCGCGTTCTTCGCGGGGCTCTACGGCGTCGCCGGCGAGCGGCTCGCGGCGCGCCGCGCGTGGGTGCTCGCGATGGCGGGGCTCGAGGACCACCGGAGCCAGCTCACCGCCGAGCTGTCGCTCGGCTGGAAGCAGCGCCTGGCGCTCGGGTGCGCGGTGCTCCACGAGCCGCCGATCCTGTTCCTCGACGAGCCGACGTCCGGTGTGGACCCGATCTCGCGCCGCAACTTCTGGGAGCTGATCTACACGCTCGCCGACGGCGGCACGACGGTGCTGGTGAGCACCCACTACATGGAGGAGGCGGAGTACTGCCACCGGCTGGCGCTGATGAACCGCGGCAAGCTGATCGCGCTGGACACGCCCCAGAACGTGAAGGGGCTGATGCGGGAGCCGCTGCTCGAGGTCACGACGCGGCAGGGACCCGCCGTCGCCGAGGCGCTGCAGGGACAGCCGGGGGTCCTCGAAGCCGCGATGTTCGGGCGCGCGGTGCACTGCGCCGTGACGGACGCGAAGGGCGCGGCCGAGAGCATCCCCGCGTACCTGGCCGGGCGCGGGCTGTCGGTCCAGGGCATCACGCCGATCGCGCCCTCGCTCGAGGACGTGTTCGTCGCCCTGGTGCGCCGCGAGGGCGGCGCGGTGGAGGGCTAGGTGGCGCGCCTCAGCCTGCGGCGGCTGTGGGCGATGGCCCGCAAGGAGTGGCTCCACGTCCGGCGCGACACGCGGAGCCTCGCGATGGCGTTCGTGGTCCCGGCCGTGATGGTGGTGATGTTCGGCTACATCATCAGCTTCGACGTCACGGACATCCGGATGGCGGTGCTGGACCGCGACCGCACCACCCAGAGCCGGGACCTGGTGGACGCGTTCCGGTCCTCCGGCTACTTCCTCGTCACCGCGCAGCTCGACGACGAGCGCCGGATCTCGCCGCTCCTCCAGCGGGCCGACGTCCGCCTGGTGCTGGTGATCCCGCCGGACTTCTCGCGCAATCTGACGGCGCGCCAGCCGGCGCCGGTGCAGGCCCTGGTGGACGGCGGCGACGCGAACACCGCCTCCATCGCCATCAACTACGCGCAGGCCATCACGACCACGTACTCGGTGCACGCGGTCCTCAAGGGCCAGGCGCTGCCGGTGCCCCTCCAGGCCCAGTCGCGGGTGTGGTACAACGAGGACCTCAAGAGCAGCAACATGATCGTGCCGGGCCTGATGGCGACGATCATGATGATCCTCTCGGCGCTGCTCACCGCGCTCACCATCGCGCGGGAGTGGGAGCGCGGGACGATGGAGCAGCTCGCGGCCACGCCGGTGCACCGCCTCGAGGTGATCCTCGGCAAGCTGCTGCCGTACGTCGGCATCGGCATCGTGGACATCGTGCTGGTGGCGGTCGTGGGCGGCGTCGTGTTCGCGGTGCCGTTCCGGGGCAATCCGTTCTTCCTGATGGCGATGGCGTTCCTGTTCCTCGTGGGGGCGCAGGGCCTCGGGATCTTCATCAGCGCGACGTCCAAGTCGCAGTTCCTCGCCACCCAGCTGGCGATGATCACCACCTTCCTGCCGGCGACCCTGCTCTCGGGGCTGATGTTCGACATCGCCAGCATGCCCAAGGTGCTGCAGGTCATCAGCCTCGTGGTGCCGGCCCGCTACTTCATCACGGCCGTGCGGGGCATCTTCCTCAAGGGGGTCGGGTTCGAGGTGCTGTGGGGCCAGGCGGTGGGGATGATCGTCTTCGCCGTGGTCGGGCTCGGCCTGGCGGTCCACGCGTTCAAGAAGGAGATCGCGTGAGGCTGCTCGGGCTCGACCTCGACCGGCTGGCGCACCTGGCGCGCAAGGAGCTGACCCAGACGCTGCGCGACCCGCGGGCACTGCGGGTCATCTTCATGGCCCCGATCCTCCAGCTCATCGTCTTCGGCTACGCGGTCAACACCGACGTGAGGAACACCGCGCTGGTGCTGTACGACCGGGACAACACCGCGACCTCGCGCCAGCTGGTGGAGGAGCTGACCGCGTCGGGCTACTTCCGGGTCGAGGAGGTCGCGACCCGCGCCGCCGACCTGGCCGAAGCCCTCGACCACGGGCGCGCGATCCTCGCGCTCGAGATCCCGCGCGGCCTCCAGACCGACCTCGGGTCGGGCCGTCCGGCGACCGTGCAGCTGCTGATCGACGGCACGACGTCCAACACGGCGACCGTGGCGCAGGCGTACGCGAGCCAGATCATCCTCCGCTTCGGCCAGGAGCACGGAAGCCAGGTGGCGCAGACGGCGAGGCTGCCGGGCGGGAAGACGCCCGGCGTGGACCTGCGGGTGCGGGCATGGTACAACCCGAACCTCGAGAGCCGGGTCTACAACGTCCCCGGCGTGGTCGGGAACCTGATGATGCTGATGTCGCTGCTGCTGACGACGCTGGCGGTGGTGCGGGAGCGCGAGCTGGGCACCCTGGAGCAGCTGATGGTGAGCCCGCTCACGCCGGCCGAGATGATCGTCGGCAAGACGCTGCCGGTGGTGGGGATCGCGATGATCGACCTGGCGCTCATCACCTCGGTCGCGACGCTGTGGTTCCACATCCCGCTGCGGGGCAGCCTGGCGCTCCTGTTCCTGGTGAGCCTCGCCTACGTGGTGTGCGGCCTGGGGATCGGCCTGCTGATCTCCACCGTCTCGAACACCACGCAGGAAGCGTTCATGACGATGTTCATGTTCTTCCTGCCGGCGATGATCCTCTCGGGGTTCTTCTTCCCGGTGGAGAACATGCCCCGGCTGTTCCAGTACCTGACGCTGATCAACCCGGTGCGGTATTACGTCGAAGCGGTCCGGGCGATCTTCCTCAAGGGGGCCGGCCTGGCCGTGCTGTGGCCGGAGCTGGCCGTGCTCGCGGCGATGGGTGGGACGATCCTGTGGTTCGCGTCCACCCGCTTCCGGAAAACCAGCGCCTAGGCCGCTTTCCGGCCCCGTTTGACGCCCGACTGACGTCCCCCGTCTATTCTCTCTGGTAGTGGATGCCCGGGCTGCGGGTGACGGAGGGACGCGCGGTCAATGATGACCGATGTTGTCTGGATCAAGACCTTCCCGGACGCGGAGACGGCGCGCGGCGCGCGTGAGCGGCTTGCCGCCCGCGGCGTCGAGTGCGTGGTCGCCGAGCATACGGGCTACAGTCTGCCGGCGCTGGTGCCACCCGTCCCCGGCTACCGCGTGGGCGTGCACGCCGACGACGTGAAGGCGGCGCTCGCCGTCCTGTGGGATCAGGGGGCTGAGGCGACATAACGCGTTGTCAGGCGTTCGCTGCCGAAGTTGCGAGTCCGCGCCGCGGCATCCGCGAAGTCCCACCCTGTCGATTCCGTCCTACCTCGTTCGACGCCCATCCGGAGCCGGGGTCGCGGGGCCGGACCACTCCCCGCACCGACAACGCCGCCAAAACCGGAGGAGAGAGACGCGATGCAGAAGATCACGACGTTCCTGACGTTCAGGGACCAGGCGGAAGAGGCCGTGACGCTCTACACCTCGGTCTTCAAGAACTCGAGGATCACCAGCACCCGGCGCTACGGCGACGCGGGCCCCGGGCCGAAGGGCGCCGTCATGACGATGGCCTTCGAGTTGGAGGGCCAGCCCTTCATGGCCCTGAACGGTGGCCCTTCGTTCACGTTCGCCGAGGGCATCTCGCTGTTCGTCGACTGCGAGACCCAGGCGGAAGTGGACGCGCTGTGGGAGAAGCTGACGGCCGGCGGCGGCAAGCCGGGCCGCTGCGGCTGGCTCACCGACCGGTTCGGCGTGTCGTGGCAGATCGTGCCGTCCGTGCTCGGCGAGGTGCTCGGCGGCAAGGACGCCGAGGGAGCGAAGCGCGCGATGCAGGCGATGCTGACGATGGCCAAGCTGGACATCGCTGCCCTGCGGCGGGCGTACGAGGGGAAGTCGGCGGGCGGGAGCGCGCGCGCCGGCTAGACGACCGGCGCGCCGCCCAGGGCCGGCAGCAGGAGTCGCGCTTCGGCGCCCTTCCCCTCCGTCCGGTTGGCGAGCGTCAGCCGGCCCCCGTGGGCTTCCGCGATCTGGCGGCTCAACACCAGCCCGATGCCGGAGCCCTCGGGCTTGGTGGTGAAGAACGGCACGAACAGGTTCGCCGTGTCCGCGAGGCCCGGTCCCTCGTCGTGGACCCACACCTCGACGAACTTCCGCTCGCGCCGCCAGCCCACCTCGACGCTCCCCCCGGTTTCGAGCGCGGCGTCGGCCGCGTTGTCCACCAGATTGATGAGCAGCTGGTCGAGCTGATCGCCGTCGGCCGCTATGACGACGTCGGGACCCGCGTCCACCGCCACCTCGATCCGGCGCTCGAGCGCGGCCACCCGGCGCACCCAGGTGGCCACGTCGAGCGGCTGGAGCCTGGGGGGCGGCAGGCGCGCCAGGCGGGCGTAGGACGCCATGAACCGGCTGAGCGACTCGGCGCGGCCCGCGATCAGCGACAGGCCCTTCGCGACGTCGTCGGCATCGCCGCCCGCGGGAACGGCCCCGTGCGCGTTCCTCGACCCGGGTGCGACCAGGCGCTGCAGGCTCTCCGCCACCGACTTGATGGGCGCGAGGGAGTTGTTGATCTCGTGGCCGAGGACGCGCACCAGGCGCCGGGTGGCCTCGCGCTCCTCCTCGCGCAGCGCGCGGGAGAGGTCCGACAGCACCAGCAGCTGGTGCGGCCGCCCGCCGAGCCGGAAGGTGCTGCGCCGGATCTCCCACCGCCCGCCGCCGCCGGGGAAGCCGGCGTCGAGCACCCGCGGCACCTCGCCGACCAGGCACTCGGCGAGGCCGAGCGACGCGGCGTCGCGACCCACCACCCGCTCCGCCGGCTCGGCGAGGAGCCACTCGCCCGCGCGGTTCACCAGCCGCAGGCGGCGCTGGTCGTCGAACGCGAACACCGCGACGTCGATCTCCGCCATCACCCGCGCCAGCAGCGCGCTCGCCTCCTGCGCGCCGAGCCGCTGCTCGCGCAGCGTCTGGCCGAGCGTGTTGACTTCGAACAGCGCAAGGCCCAGCGCGTCGTCGGTTCGCGCGCCGCGGGCCCGCATCGAGAAGTCCTCTTCCTTGAGCGCGGCCAGCATGTTCGACAGCGTCTGCAGCGGCCGCACGACCCGCTCGCGCAGCGCCGCGGCCGCGCCGAGCCAGACCACGACGACGAGCAGGGTGATGGTCCACGCGACCTTCGCCGCGTGATCGCCGGTCCACAGCAGGAGCAGCGCCGCCACCAGCGCGGGCAGCCCCGACAGCAGGGCCAGCAGGAACACGCGGCGTTCGTGGTTCAGCGGGAGCCTTCCCTCAGAGCCCGTGCGACTTGAGGCGGCGGTACAGGGCGCTGCGCGAGACGCCGAGCTGCTTGGCGGCCTGGCTCACGTTGCCGCCGAAGCGGGCGAGCGCCTTCTGGATCAGCACGCGCTCGACGTCCTCGAGGGTCATGCCCTCGAGGCCGGGCGCGGGCCCCGACGGCGCCTGGAGGGCCAGATCGCCGGCGCGGACCACCTCGCTCGCCGCGAGCAGCACCGCCCGCTCGAGGGCGTGGTCCAGCTCGCGGACGTTGCCGGGCCAGGCGTGCGCGTGCAGCGCCTCGATCGCCCCGCGGTCGAAGCCGGCGATCGGCTTCCGGTACCGCGCCGCCGAGCGCTTCAGGCAGTAGAGGGCGATGGGCAGGATGTCATCGCGGCGCTCGCGGAGCGGCGGCAGCCGGATCTCGATGGTGTTGAGCCGGAACAGCAGGTCCTCGCGGAACCGGCCGGCCGCGACCTCGGCCCTCAGCTCGGCGTTGGTCGCGGCGATGACCCGCACGTCCACCCGGCGGGTGCGCGAGGAGCCGACCCGCTCCACCTCGCCGGTCTGCAGCACCCGCAGCAGCTTGGCCTGCTGGGCCAGCGGGACGTTGGCGATCTCGTCGAGGAACAGGGTGCCACCGTCGGCCAGCTCGAACCGCCCGGTGCGGTCGGTGCGGGCGTCGGTGAACGCGCCCTTCACGTGGCCGAAGATCTCCGACTCGAACACGCCCTCGGAGAGGCCGCCCACGTTCACCGTGACCAGCGCCCGGGAGGCGCGCGGCGAGGAGGCGTGCAGCCACTGCGCGACCAGCTCCTTGCCGGTGCCGTGCTCGCCCGTCACCAGGACCGTGGCGTCGCTGGGCCCCACGCGCTCCATCAGGCGGAGCACCGGCTGCATCGCGGGCGACTCGGCGATGAGGTCGGGGAAGCCGTCACGGCCCAGGAGGCGGTTCTGCTCCTCGAGCCGGGCGCTGCGGCGCAGGGCGCGCGCCAGCTCGAGCTGGGTGCGGAGCTGCGCCAGCAGCCGCGCGTTGTCCCACGGCTTCTCGATGTAGTCCCGCGCGCCCCGGCGCATCGCCTCCACCGCGCCCTCGACGCTCCCCCACGCGGTCATCACGATCACCGGCAGCGTGGCGTCGAGCGCCTGGATGCGGGTGAGGAGGTCGAACCCCTCGCGGCCCGACGTGGTGTCGCGGGTGTAGTTGAGGTCCATCAGCGCCGCCTCGAAGTCGCCCGCGTCGAGCGCGGCGAGGATCGTCGCGGGCGACGTGGCAGTGACGACTTCCATCCCCTCGGCCTTGAGGAGGAGGCGGAGGGCCTCGAGGACGTCCTTCTGGTCGTCGGCGACGAGGATGCGGGCTGTCGTGCTCATCGGCCTAGAAATATGGGGTTTCGGCGTCGGGGGTTAGGGATGGGGTGCCGAAAGCTGGCCACGGGGCCCGGACAGGCGGGGTGACTGGGGATTGGGGTTTGCGGGGCGGCGGGGCCCAAGCCCCAAGCCCCACCCGTCTGCTTCACTCCGCTCTCAACGCCACCATCGGATCCACGCGCGCCGCGCGGAGGGCGGGGACGGCGCAGGCGAGGGCCGCGGCGAGCCCCACGAGCGCCGCGGTCGCCACGCGCGTCGCGGCGTCGCCGGGCGCCACGCCGTAGAGCAGGCCGGCGGCGAACCGGGTGAGCCAGGCCGCCGCCACCAGCCCGATTGCGACGCCGGCGCCGACCAGCGCCATGCCCTCCCCCATCACCATCGCCAGCACCTGCCGCGTGCCGGCGCCGAGCGCGACGCGGATGCCGATCTCGCGCCGGCGTCCCGCCACCGACGCGGCGACGACGCCGTACACGCCGACCAGCGTGAGCCCGAGCGCGAACGCCGCGAACACGCCGATCAGCAGCAGGTTGAAGCGCGGACGCCTGAGCTCGTGGCCCACGCGGTCCTCGAGCGTCGCCAGGCCGCTCGCCTCCATGTCGGGGTCCACCGCGGCGAGGTGCGAGCCCACCAGCTTCGCCACGGCGGACGGGTCGCCGCCGGTGCGCAGCACGAAGAAGCTGGCCCAGCGCGGCGCCTGCTGGTACGGCCAGTAGACCTCCGGCTGCGCCGCGGCGCCCGGCAGGAACGGCGGGATGTCGGCCACCACGCCCACGATCTCCATCGGGGTCGCGTCGTTCTTCAGGCGGATGCGGCGGCCCACGGGACTCGCGCCCCCGAAGTAGCGCCGCGCCATCGTCTCGTTCACCAGCGCGACCCGCGGGGCGCCGGCGCGGTCCGCGTCGGTGAACGGCCGGCCCTGCTTCAGGGCTACGCCCAGGGTCGGGAAGTAGCCGGCATCCATGTCGTACCACCGCGCCACGATCGGCTCGCGCGGCGCCGCGGCGCCGCTACCCTCGAGCACGAACTCGTCCGTCTCGGTGCCGCCGAACAGCGGCCCGCTCGAGGCCATGCCGACCGACCGCACGCCGGGGATCGCCCGCAGCTCGGCGCCGATGCGCTCGAACAGCGCCGCGACGCTCGGGCCGTCGCGGTACTTCCCGTCCGAGGCCAGGGTCCAGAAGGTCAGCAGGTTCTCCCGGTCGAAGCCCGGCTCCCACGTGAGCTGCGACGCGAAGCTGCGCGCCAGGAGAACCGCACCCGTCGCCAGCACGAAGGCCATCGCCACCTCGGCGACGACGAGGCCGCCGCGCAGTCCGAGCGCCTGGCGCCACGCCACCGGCTGGTGGCCCTCCTTGATCGCGGCCGCGAGGTCGAGGCGCACGGCGTGGAGCGCCGGGGCGAGACCGGCGACGATGCCCACCGCCACCGTGAGCACGAGCGCGAAGCCCAGCAGCCGCGCGTCGAGCGTCACGGCTTCCAGCCGCGGCAGGCGGCCGGGCAGGAGCGGCAGCAGCGCGTCCATCGCCCAGCGCCCGACGAGCAGCCCACCGGCGCCGCCGGCCAGGGCCAGCACCGCGCTCTCGATCGCGAGCAGCCGGTACAGGCCGCCCGGGCCCGCGCCGAGGGCGGCGCGCACCGCGAACTCGCGCTCGCGCGTCGCGCCGCGCGCCACCAGCAGATTGGCGACGTTCGCGCACGCGACCAGCAGCAGGATGGCGACCGCACCGAGGAAGACGAGCAGCGTCGGCCGCACCGGCCCGACGACGTGATCGAGGAGGGGCTCGACCCGCACGCCCCAGTCACGGTTGGTCTGGGGGTAGCGGACGGCGAGGTCGCGCTGGATCGCGCCCAGGTCCGAGGCGGCGGCAGCCGCCGTCGCACCCGGCGCCAGCCGGCCGATGACCTCGAAGCCGCGCCACTTGCGGTTCTCCTCGTCCCGGGGGTCGAAGGGGAGCGGCACCCAGAGTCGCACCTCCTCGAGCCCCGGCACCTCGGCCGTGGGCGGCAGCACGCCCACGATCTCGTAGGCGCTCCCGTCCAGCACCAGCGAGCGGCCGACTGCACCGCGATCGGCCCCGTACCAGGTGCGCCACAGCGCATCGCTCAGCACCACCACCCGGTGCGCACCGGGACCGAGATCGCCGGGCCCGAGCAGCCGGCCCAGCGCCGGCGCGACCCCGAGCGTGCGGAACAGTCCCGGCGTCGCGAGGCCGCCGGCCACGCCCTCCGCCGCGGCGCCGCGGCGCGCGCTGAACGACCAGTCGCGCCCGAGGCCGATCGAGGTCAGCGCCCGGCTCGCGCGCGCGAAGTCCTCCACGTCCGGCGGCGACCCGATGCAGAACGCCGCGACCGAGGGATGCGTCTCGCACACCGCCACCAGTCGCTCCGACTCCGGGAACGGCAGCGGCCGGAGCAGCACGCGGTCCACGACGCTGAAGATCGCGACGCTGACGCCGATGCCGAGCGCGAGGGTGAGGATCGCGACGGCCGTGAATCCGCGGCTCTTGGCGAGCGTGCGGACGGTGTAGCGGAGGTCCTGGAGAAAGCTGTCCATGCTCCGAAGCCCCGAGTGGCAGTTCGTAGGGCGTGGGTGGCGGTCTATTCCGTTCTCAACGCCACCATCGGGTCCACCCGCACCGCGCGCCGCGCCGGGACCCAGCAGGCCGCGCCCACGACCAGCGCCAGCAGCACGGGCACCGACACGAAGGTCACGAGGTCGGCGCCGCTCACGCCGTAGAGCAGGTGCGCGAGCAGCCGGCCCGCGCCCAGGGCCGCGAGCAGCCCCGCGGCCATGCCGGCCGCGGCCAGCCGCCCGGTGCGGCCCAGCACCAGCCGCAGTACGTCGCCCCGCGCCGCGCCCAGGGCGACGCGGATTCCGACCTCGCGGGTGCGCTGGGCGACCGTGACCGACACGATCCCGTAGATGCCGACCACGGCGAGCAGCAGCGCCAGCGCCCCGAAGGCCGTCGCCACCCCGGCCGCCATCGTCGGCACGTTGAGCGCGCTGGCGACGAACTCGCGGCCGGTCATCGCGGCGAAGATCGGCAGGTCCGGGTCGAGCGCCCCGATCTCGGCGCGGACCGCGGGCTCGAGCGCCCGCGGATCGCCGCGCGTCCGCACGACCACGGTCACCCAGGAGCGGTAGCTCTGCGCCAGCGGCAGGTACGCGTAGCTCTGCGGCGCCTCCCACACGGCGCCGTACTTGCCGTCCGCCGCGACCCCGACCACCGTGGCCTCGGGTCCGTCCACGGCGTCGAGACGCACGACCTTGCCTATGGGGTCGCGGCCGGGCCAGAACCGGGCGGCCATCGTCCGGTTGACCACGATCACCCGCGGCGCGCCCGCGCTGTCGGCGGGCGCGAAGTCGCGGCCCGCCACGAGTCGGGTGCCCGCGGTGGCGAAGTAGTCGAGCCCCACCGCGCTGCTGTTGACGTCGTACGTCTGCCGCTCGCCCGGGCCGCCGAACCCCGGCACGAAAACGGCGATCGAGTTGCTGGCGCCGTCGAGCGGGAGCGGAAAGGCGAGCGTCGCCGACGCGACGCCGGGCAGCGCCTCGAGCCGCTGCGCGAGGCGGCGGTACAGCGCCTCGCCCCGTGCCTGGTCGTAACCCTGCAGCCCCGGATTGAGCGAGAGCATCAGCCGGCCCGGCGCGGCGATCCCGAGGTCGAGGGCGCGGGCCCGCAGCAGGCCGCGCACGAACAGCCCGCCCGCGACGAGCAGGACCAGGGACACCGCCACCTGCAGCGCCACCAGCAGGTCCCGGCGACGCCGCCGGCCGCCGGTTCCGGTATGGGTGACGTCCTTGAGCGCCGTCACCACGTCGGGCCGCGACGCCTGCAGCGCCGGCGCGAGGCCGGACGCCATCATCGCGGCCACGGCCGCGGCGAGCGTGACCAGCACGACGCGCCAGTCGGGGCGGACGTCGAAACCGACCTGGAAGGCCATCCGGGGCAGGAGCAAGGGTTGGAGATCCTGGCTCCACGCGGCGAGGCCCAGCGCCACCGCCGTGCCCAGCGCGGTCAGCACCAGGCTCTCGGTCAGCAGCTGTCGCACCAGCCGGGCGCGCGAAGCGCCGATCGCGACGCGCACCGCGATCTCCCGGCGCCGCGCCGCCGCGCGCACCAGCAGCAGGTTGGCGACGTTGGTGCAGGCGACGAGCAGCACCAGCGCCACGGCCGACATCGCGAGCGCGGCGCTCGTCGCCATCACCTGCGGCGGCGTGAAGTCGGGATCGTCGCTCGGGCGGCGCTGGGTCACGATCCGCGCGCCGAGGTCGCGGTCTTCGGCGGGATGGGCGCGCGCGAGGTCGGCCGCGAAGGCCGATGCCGCCGCCTGCGTCTCGTCCATGGTGCGGCCGGCCTTCATCCGGCCGAACGCCAGCAGGAAGCCGTTCCCGGGGCCGCGTCCCTGCAGCAAGCCCGCCGAGCCCGGGAGCAGCTCGCGGTGCATCTCGACCGGCACCCAGAGGTCCGGCCGGTAGCCGATCAGCCGCAGGCCGCGGAAGCCGCGCGGCGCGACGCCCACGACGGTGAACGGATGGCCGTTCAGCGTGACCGTGGTGCCGACCACGCGCGGGTCGGCGTCGAAGCGGCGGTGCCAGTAGTCCCAGGCGAGGACCGCGTACGGATCGCTCCCCGGCCCGCGATCGTCCGCCGGCCCGAACAGCCGTCCCGCCGCCGGTCTCAGGCCGAGGAGCGAGAAGTAGTTCTCGGTCACCAGCTCGCTCCACAGCAGCTCGGGCCGCCCGCCGGTGCCGAAGCTGACCGGCGCGCCGTAGTGGCCGCCGAGGCCGGCGAAGCTGCCGCTCCGGTCCCGCCAGTCGAGGTAGTCCTGCCAGGACAGCGGCACCAGCATTCCCTGGCGCCGGTCCGCGCTCCACAGCGCCACCAGCTCGCCCGGACGCTCGACGGGCAGCGGGCGCACCAGCATGGCGTTCACCGTGCCGAAGACGATCGAGTTCGCGCCGATGCCGAGGCCGAGCGTGAGGACGGCGAGCAGCGTGAAGCCGGGGCTCCTGGCGAGCGTGCGGACGGCATAGCGGAGGTCGGCGATCAGCGTGTCCATGGAGCTCTTACTCCGTTCGCAACGCCACCAGCGGATCCACCCGCGCCGCGCGGCGCGCCGGCACCCACGCGGCCAGCAGCGCGACCGCGAAGATCAGCCCCGCCACCAGGCCATACGTCGGGAGGTCCGAAGGCGTGATGCTGTACAACATCGGCGCCAGATAGGCCCGCAGCGCGCGGGTGAGCCCGAGGGCGAGGGCGAGCCCCACCCCGATGCCGAGGGCGGCGGGTGCGATCCCCTGACGCACCACCAGCGCCGTGACCTCGCGCGGCGCGGCGCCGAGCGCCACGCGGAGGCCGATCTCCCGCGTGCGCTCTCCCACCGCCTGGGACAGCACGCCGTACACGCCGACCGCGGCGAGGCCGAGGGCGACCGCGGCGAAGATGCCGATCAGCCAGGCGAAGAAGCGCCGGGCCGTCATCGACACCGAGATCCACTCGCCCATCGTGCGCACCCGTGCCATCGGGATGTCCGGATCCAGCGCCGCGAGTGCGGCACGCGACGGGCCGACCAGCGCCGCCGGGTCGCCCGCGGTGCGGAGCGCCAGGGACAGGTACGGCACCGGAAACTGGTCGTGGACCACGTACACCCACGGCCTCCCGGCTTCGGCCAGCGATTCGTCCTTCACGTCGCGCACCACGCCGATGACCGTGCCGCCCGCGCGCGGGTGGTCCTTCCCGAGCCCCAGCCGGGTGCCGAGCGTGAAGTGGCGACCGAGCGGATCCCGGGTCCCCCAGATGCGCCGGGCCGCCGTCTCCGAGACGACCACGACGGGCAGCGTGCCGGCCCGGTCCGCGTCGGTGAAGACGCGTCCCCGCACGAGCTGGATCCCCAGCGTGCGGAAGAACTCGGGCGTCACGACGCGGATCTGGGGCACCACGCCCGACTCCTGCTCCTGCGGCGACAGCTCGCGGCCGTCCAGCTCGCTCACCGTGATGCCGTACCCGAAGTCCCGCAGCGGGAGGCCGAAGATCCCTCCGGCGCTCTGCACGCCGGGCAACGCCCGCAGCCGGCCGACCAGCGCGCCGAAGAACGCCTCGGCCTGCGCCGGCGTCGTGGCGTCGGGCAGCGAGACGTCGAAGGTGAGGACGCCGCGCGGATCGAAGCCCGGATCCACCGCGCGCAGGCGCACGAAGCTCCTGAGCAGCAGTCCCGCACCCACCACCAGCACGACGGCGAGCGCCACCTCCGCGACCACGAGCCCCTGACGCGAGCGCCGCCCGTGGCGCCCGCCGACGGCGGCGCCGCCGTCGCGCAGCCGCTCCACCAGGGACCAGACGTTGGTGGCGCGCCAGGCCGGGAGCAGGCCGAACAGCACGCTGGTGAGCACCCCGAGGCCCACGGCGAAGAGCAGCACCGACACGTCCACCCGCGCTCCCGCGATCCCCGGCACGCCTTCGGGCGCGAGCGCGACGACGGCCTCGGTCCCCCACGCCGCGATCGCGAGGCCCAGCACCGATCCGCCGAGACCCAGCCACAGGCTCTCGGCCAGCACGCCGCCGGCCAGCCGCGCGGTGGAAGCGCCGAGCGCCGCCCGCACGGCGTGCTCGCGGGCCCGGCCCGTACCGCGCGAGAGCAGCAGGTTCGCCACGTTCACGCAGGCGATGAGGAGCACGAAGCCGACGGCGCCGAGCAGCAGCAGCAGCGCCGGTCGCACGTCACCCACCGTGGCGTCGCGCAGGCTCTGCACGCCGGCCGACCAGTGGATGTTGACGCCCGGATTGTCGGCCTCGATGCGAGCGGCGAGCGAGGCCATCTCGGTGGAGGCGCCGTCCACCGTCGCGCCCGGGCGCAGGCGCCCGAGCACGGTGAGATAGTGGCCACCGCGCATGGTGCGCAGCTCAGGCGCCCAGGTCAGCGGCATCCACATCCGCGCGTCGGCGGGGTACGCGAACCCCCGCGGCATGACGCCGACGACCAGCCACGGCGCGCCGTCGAGGCGGACGGTCCGGCCCACGATGCGCGGGTCCGCGCCGAACCGGATGCGCCACAGGGCGTCGCCGAGGATGACCGCGTGGCTCTGCTCCGGCCTCGCCTCCTCCTCGGCCGTGAACGTCCGGCCCAGCGCGGGCACGACGCCGAGAATGGCGAAGAAATCACCCGTCACCGTCTCGCCCTGCACCTCCTCGGCAGGACCCTCGCCGCTCAACGCCATGGAGGCGCGGTCGATGGCCGCGATCGCGGTGAACGACCGCGCCATCTTCTGCCAATCCAGGAAGTCGGCCGGCGACACCGCCGCGACTTGGCCGCGCGCCAGGGAGTTGACCTGCACGAGCCGGCCGGGCTCGGGGAACGGATAGGGCCGCAGCAGCGCCGCATCCACCACGCTGAAGATCGCCGTGTTGGCCCCGATGCCGAGCGCGAGGGTGAGCACCGCGATCAGGGTGAAGCCGGGGCTCTTGAGGAGCGTGCGCGCGGCGTAGCGGAGGTCCGGGAGGAGACTATCCATGCATCGAAGCCCCGACAGGCGGTTGGTGGGTGGTAGGTTGTGGGTGGCGGTGGGACGACAGCCCACCACCTGCCACCCACGGCCGTTTCACTCGCTTCTCAGCGCCTCGATCGGATCCACCCGCGTCGCCCGCATCGCGGGGACGTAGCTCGCGAGCACCGCCACGGCTACGAGCAGCACCGGCGCCAAGACGAACGTCGCGGGATCGGTGGCGCCGACCCCGAACAGCATGCTCCGCATCAGCCGCGTCAGCAGGACCGCCGCCACCAGCCCGATGGCGACGCCGAGGACCGCGAGCCGCACGCCCTCCCGCAGCACCAGGGCGAGCACGTCGCGGGCCGCGGCCCCGAGGGCCAGGCGAACGCCGAGCTCGCGGGTGCGCTGGGTCACCACGTAGCTCATCACGCCGTACAGGCCGATCGACGCCAGGATCATCGCGAGCGCCGCGAAGCCGCTCAGCAGCAGCACCGAGAACCGCCGCGGCCCCGTCCGCACCGCGATCAGCGCGTCCATCGTGTTGACCGCCGCGAGCGGGAGATCGGCGTCCACCGAGTGCACCGCGGCCCGCACGGCCGGCACCGCGGCCATCGGATCGCCGCGGGTCCGGACCACGTAACCGAGGAAGTTGAGGCCCGGCACCTGCGGCAGCGGGAAGTAGACCTGCACCCGCGCGCGGTCGTCGTCGAAGCCCGTGTGGAGCGTATGGGCGACCACGCCGACCACCGTGATCCAGGTGATGTTCGAGTCGGTGAGGTTGTTGAACGTGATCCGCCTGCCGATCGCGTCGGCGCCGGGCCAGAAGCGCCGCGCCAGGACGTCGTCCACGATGCAGACCCGCGCTCCGCCGAGCCGGTCCGCCGCCGTGAACTGCCGACCGGCCTTGAGCGGCGCCCGGAGCGCCGCGAGGTAGCTCGGCGTCACCGCGCGCATGTCACCCCACGGCATCGGCGCGTTGGGCGGCAGCTGGTAGCCCTCGACGTTGAAGCTGGCGGTGCCCCAGCTGCCGCCGAACGGGATCACGGTCGTGCCCCCGGCCGCCACGACGCCGGGAGCCGCGGCGATCGCCTCGTTGAGCCGCTCGAGAGCGTCGGCGCGCACCGTGTCGTTCGCGTACTTCGCGGCCGGCAGCGAGACCTGGAAGGTCAGCAGGCGGTCCGGCTGGAACCCGGGGTCCACGCCCACCAGCTTCGAGAAGCTGCGGATCAGCAGGCCGGCGCCGGCCAGCAGCGTGAGGGCGAGCGCCACGGTCGTGACCACCAGGCTGCGCCGGAGGCGCAGCGACCGCCGCTCGCTCACCGCACCGCGCCCACCCTCCTTGAGGGACTCGTGCACGTCCGCGTGCCCGGTCTGCAGCGCCGGCACCAGGCCGAACAGCAGCCCCGCCAGGATCGCCACGCCGAGCGTGAAGCCGAGCACCACCAGGTCGGGGCGGAGCGCCGCGCCGGCCGGCAGGCCGCGCGGGTTGAGGGCCACCAGCGCCGGCACGCCCCAGGCGGCGATCAGCAGGCCGAGGCCGCCGCCGGCCACCGACAGCAGCAGGCTCTCGGTCAGGAGCTGGCGCACCAGCCGGCGGGGCGAGGCGCCCAGGGCCACGCGCACCGCGAGCTCGCGCGAGCGCGCCGCAAGGCGGGCGAGCTGGAGGTTCGCCACGTTGGCGCACGCGATCAGCAGCACGAACCCCACCGCGCCGAGCAGCACGAACAGCGACCGCCGGATCCCGCCGCGCGCCTCGTCGTTCAGCGACGTGACCTGGAGGTCCCAGTCCGGGGAGTAGCTGCTCGTGTACGTGGCCTTCAGCTGCGCCGCCAACTCGTGCATCTGCGCCTGGGCCCGGCTCTCCGAGACGCCAGGCGCCAGACGGCCGATGAAGGCGAGGAACTCGTTGGTGCGCCGGTTGTCTCCGAAGTCGGCCGGCTGGAAGACGACCGGCGCCCACAGATCGGCCTGGCCGGCGAAGAAGTCCCGGAACTCCGGCGGCATCACGCCCACGATCTCGTAGCTCTCGCCGTTCAGCTGCAGCCGGCTCCCGATCACCCCGCGATCGGCGCCGAACTTCCGCTTCCAGAAGCCGTCGGTCAGCACCACCACGTGGTCGTGTCCGGCCTGCGCCTCGTCGGGCCGCAGGGTGCGGCCGAGCGCCGCGGCGACGCCGAGCGTCGTGAAGAAGTCGCCGCTCACCCGGATCAGGTTCACGCGCTCCGGCTCGCCGGCGCCGGTGAGGTTCATCGCCGCCGGCGTCTCGACGGCCGAGTGCTCGAAGACGTCGCGGCGCGCCGAGTAGTCGCGGAACCCCGGCACCGAGACGCCGGCCCGGAGGTTGTTGAGCGACGGATAGAAGTGGTTGATGTCCACCAGCCGGTCCGGCTGCGCGTACGGCAGCGGTCGGAGCAGGACCGCGTCGATCACCGTGAAAATCGCCGTGTTGGCGCCGATGCCGAGGGCGAGCGTCAGCACCGCGACCAGCGTGAAGCCGGGGCGCTTGAGGAGCGTCCGGACGGCGTAGCGGAGGTCCCGGATCAGCGTGTCCACGTGCATCGCGCTCCTGAGAAGCAGGGCTTTGGGGTTTGGGGGTTGGGGGTGGTGGACGAATCCCCGACTCCCAATCCCCAACCCCCTGCCTCATTCACTCCCCGTGCCACCGCAGCAAACTGTCCAACCTCTTGCCATTCAAACGGCTACGGTGATGCCACCGGACGCCGAATCGCCGAGCGTGTCCGGCTGTGGGAACGGGCTTCCCGGAAGTGGGAAAGACGGTGGGTGGGTCGTAGGTGGTGGGTTGTGGTGGGGACGACCACCCACCACCCCCAACCCACCAACGCTTCACTCGCTTCTCAGCGCCTCCATCGGATCCACGCGCGCGGCGCGGAGGGCCGGCACGGTGCTCGCCGCCGCCGCGACGGCGCCGAGCAGGCAGGCGACGAGCGCGAGAATGACGGGATCGCCGGCCCGCGAGCCCACCAGGATGGCCTGGAGGCCGCGACTCAGTGCGAGGGAGCCGGCGGCGCCGAGTAGCACGCCGACGAGCGTCAGCAGGAGCGCCTGCCGGAGCACCAGCCGCACGACGCCGCCGGAGCTGGCGCCCAGGGCGACGCGCACCCCGATCTCCTGCGTGCGCTGCGACACGCTGTACGCCATCACGCCGTACAGCCCGATGCACGCCAGCAGGAGCGCGATGACCGCGGCGACGGCGAGGGTCTGCGCCGTCGCGCTCTGCGGCGAGAGCGCCGACGCGATGACGCGCCGCATCGGCAGCACGCTGCCCGCCGCGAGCCGGGAATCGAGCGCGCCGATCTCGCGCTGCACCAGCGGGGCGAGCCGCAGGGGATCCCCGGTTGCGCGCAGCACCAGCGACGTGATGCGCGCGGGTCGCTGCCGCTCCGGGAGATACACGACCAGGCGGGTATCGCCGCCCATCAGCGGGTTCCCGCGCACGTCGCCCACGACGCCCACGACCTGCACCCACTGATCCGACGCCACCTTGAAGCGTTTCCCCAGCGGGTCCGCGCCCGGCCACAGGAAGGCCGCGGCCGCCGTGCTCACCTCGGCGACCGGCGGCGCGCCGGCGTCGTCCGCGGCACCGAGCGCGCGCCCCTTGAGGAGCGGGACCTGGAGTGCCTCCAGGTAGCCGGGCGACACCAGGCGCAGCCCGAGCCGCGGCACGTCCTCCGGCCGCCGTGGCTGGCTGCCCTCCACCGTGACCCCCCGGCGGTCCTCGCTCCAGGAGAGCGGCAGCACGGTCGTCGCGCCCACCGCGGTCACCCCGGGGAGGTTGGCGAGCCGGTCCTCGAGGTTGCGATAGAACCGGACGACGTCGCTGTCGGCCGGATAGTCGGCCGCCGGCAGCGTCACGCCCAGGGTGAGCACGTCCTCGGACCTGAACCCGGGATCCGTGAGGGCGAGGCGCCGGTAGGTCCCGAGCGTCTGCGCCGCCCCCACGAGGAGCACCAGCGCGAGCGCGACCTCGGCCACCACGAGCGCGCTCCGCAGGCGCCCGCCTCCCGAACGGGCGCCGCCGACGTCGCCGCGCGCGCCTTCCTTCAGCGAGCCCTGCACGTCCACGCGCGTGGCGGCGAACGCGGGCACCAGCCCGAACGTGAGCCCGGAGCCGACCGCGACCACGAGCGTGAGAATCAGCGCCCGCCCGTCGAGGTGCAGCTCGCCGAAGCCGGGAATGAAGGCCCGCACCTCCACGGGGACGCTGGTGGCGAGGCCGCCCAGCCCCCACCAGGCGATCAGCACCCCGAGGGCGCCGCCCGCGACCGCGATCACGACGCTCTCCGTCAGCTGCTGGCGCACGATCCTGGGCCGCGACGCGCCCAGCGCGATGCGGATCGCCAGCTCGCGCCGGCGCGCGGTGGCCCGGGAGAGCAGGAGGTTCGCCACGTCGGCGCAGGCGATGAGGAGCACGAACACGGCCGCGGCCAGCAGCACGTTCATGAACGGCCGCGGGCCCGCCCCGAAGTACCGCACCGCGGGCTCGGCGCGCATCACGTAGCCGGCGCTCGCCGCCGGGTACGCGGCGGCGAGCCGGGCCCCGAGCGTGGAGACGGCGGTCTCCGCCGCGCCCTCCGTGACGCCGGGCGCCAGGCGCGCGAGGACGAAGACGTTGCGGTGGTCCCGCACGGCCCAGTCCTCGGGGCCGAGCGCCAGGGGAGCCCACAGCTGCGTGCCGGACGGGAAGACGAAATCCTCCGGCATCACGCCCACCACCGTGTAGCCCTCGCCGTTGATCCGCACGACCCGCCCGAGGATCCCGCGATCGCCCCCGAAGCGGCGCTGCCACAGCCCGTAGCCGAGCAGCACGACGTGGCTGCCCGCCGGCTCGTCGTCGGAGGCGGTGAAGTCCCGTCCGAGCTGCGGCACGCGGCCGAGCGCGTGCATCGAGCCCGCGGACACGCGCGCCGCCGAGACCTGCTCGGGCTCGTCGGTGCCGACGATGTTGGCGCTCCAGAACCGCATCGCCACCACGCCGCCGAACACGGCCATGCCCCGCAGGTCGCGCAGCGTGCCCGGGCTCATGCCGTCGTCGCGCTGCGGGAAGGCGGCGGGCCCCTCCCAGACGTGCACCACGCGGTCGGCGTCCCGCACCTGTGGCAGCGGCCGGAGCGTGAACGCCTCGGCGGTGCTGTACATGCTGGTCACGGCGCCGATCCCCAGGCCCATGCACAGCACGGCGAGCACCGCGAGGCCGGGGCTGTTGCGGAGGGTCCGGACGGCGAAGCGCAGGTCCTGGATCAGGGTTTCCAGTGCAGCGAGCTCCCGAAAAGCGTTTGGTGGGTCGTAGGTGGTGGGTGCTAGGGCCTACAACCCGCGGTCGACCACCGGCCAACGCTCACTTCACGATCCATCCATCGAGCAGGTTCACCACCCGGTTCCCGTACGCCGCGTTGGTCTCCGAGTGCGTCACCTGCACGATCGTCGTGCCCTGCGCGTTCAGCTTCTTGAACAGTTCCATGATCTCCTTGCCCTGCGAGCTGTGCAGGTTGCCCGTCGGCTCGTCGGCGAGAATCAGCTTCGGTGCCGCCACGATGGCGCGCGCCACGGCCACGAGCTGCTGCTGCCCGCCCGACAGCTGGCTGGGGAACAGCTTCTTCTTCGCGACGATCTGGAACCGGTCCAGCGCGTCGGCGACGATGGCCTGGCGCTCGGCCTTCTTGACGTTCCGATACGAGAGCGGGACGTCGAGGTTCTCCTCGACGGTGAGGTCGTCAATCAGGTGGTACTGCTGGAAAACGAAGCCGACGTGCTTCTTGTGGAGCTCGTTGCGCTGCTTGACCGAGAGCGCGTGCACCGGCTCGCCGAGGAACTCGTACTCGCCGGTCCACTGGCCGTCGAGCATCCCGAGAATGGCGAGGAGGGTGGACTTCCCCGCCCCCGACGGCCCCATGATGGTGACGAACTCGCCGGGCGCGACGTCGAAGTCGACGTGGCGGAGGACGTAGGTCCTGGAACCGCCGGTGTCGTAGGCCTTCTCGAGATTCCGGATGCTTATCATCGGTCAGTGGGTTGTAGGTTGTGGGTGGTAGCGGGTGGGACGACAACCCACCACCTACGACCCACCAACGTCTTCACTCCGTCCTCAACGCCTGCATCGGATCGATCCCCGCCGCCCGGCGGGCCGGGAGGTACGCGGCCACTGCGGCGACGGTGAGCAGCACCGCGACGCCGCCGAGGATGCTCAGCGGATCGAGCGGCTTGACGCCGAACAGGAGCGCCGCCACCGCGCGGCCGAGCGCGAAGGCCAGCAGCATGCCGATCGCCGCGCCGACCGCGGTGGCCCGCACGGCCTGCGTGACCGCGAGGCCCACCACGTCGCGCCGGCCCGCGCCGAGCGCGATGCGCACGCCGATCTCCTGCGTGCGCTGCGCGACGCCGTAGGCCGTGACGCCGTACAGTCCCAGCGAGGCGATCACCAGCGCCAGCAGGCCGAACAGCGACAGCATCGTCGCGCCGAGCTGCCACGACCGCCACTGCGGAGCGATCCGGTCGGCCAGCGTCTGCACCTGGACGTACGGCAGGTCCGGCTCGGAGACCTGGAGCGCGTGCTGCACCAGGCCCGCGGCGGCCGCCGCGGGTCCGCGGGTGCGGATCACCAGCCCGTCGAGCGACATCTCCGGGGGTTGCAGCTGTTGCTGGAAGGCGAGGTAGTAATTCAGCGACTGCGCCTGCGTGACCGAGCGGCCCCTGACGTCCGCGGCGACGCCGACGACCTGGATGCACGTCGTGTCGCCCAGGAAGATGCACTGCCCGATCGCATCGCGATCCGGCCAGGCGAGCTTCGCGAACGACTCGTCCACGACCGCGACGGGCAGCGAGCCCTTCACGTCGCCGTCGGTGAAGCCGCGGCCGCGGAGGATGCGCGTGCCCACGGTGGCGAAATAGGTCGGCGTCACCGCCAGCATGAACGGGCCGCCGCCCGCCAGGCGCGGCAGGGTGTCGCGCCCCGACACGCGGATGGAGAGCATGATCACGGACTGGTAGGGCATGCCGACCAACGCGTCGGCGCCGGTGACCAGCGGATTGGCGCGGATCTTCTCGCGCATCCGCAGCAGCCGCGCGCTCTGCGGATCCACCGGACCCTCGGGCGACGCGGCGAGCTGGCGCGAGATGGAGACGTTGCCGCCGCGCTGCCGCGCGTTCGCCAGCAGCAGGTGGTCCACGTCGAAGCCGTAGTCCAGCGTCTGCGCGTGCCTGAGGCTCCGCACGAACAGGCCGGCCCCCACCAGCAGCACCAGCGTCAGGGCGACCTGCGTCGCCAGCAGCGCCGAGCGCAGGCGCCCGCGCGTGGGGCTCACGTCGCGGCCGCCGCTCCGGAGCGCGCCGGACAGATCGGTCCGTCCGGCCTGCCACGCCGGTGCCACGCCCGCGAGCAGCCCGGTGGCCAAGGCCGCCAGCGTGGTGAACGCGAGCACGCGCGGGTCCAGGATCGACGAGGCGGGCACCGGGCTCCGCAGCAGGTAGGCGCGCACGGCGGCCCCGCCCCACAGGGCGACGAGAAGCGCGGCGGCTCCGCCGAGCAGCGCGAGCACGAGGCTCTCGACGAGCACCTGCCGCACCAATGCGGCGCGCCCGGCGCCGAGGCCGGCGCGGACCGCCAGCTCCGTGCGGCGCCGCAGCGCGCGCGCCAGCAGCAGGTTGCCCACGTTCGCGCACGCCACCAGCAGCACGGCGAGCGCGACGGCCCCCACCCACAGCGCCACCCGGGCGTCGTCCGTCATCCCGGGGCCGCGCGCCGCCTGGATCGGGCCGAGCACCACCTGCTCGATCCCGGCCCGCCGGGCCCGGGGTCCCGCGCCCGGCGGCGCGGAGGACGCCGGCATCGCGCGCTGCTCGACGAGCGTCGCCTCCGACGCCGCGACGCCAGAGGTCACGCCGGGCGCGAGCCGCACGATCGTCTGCACCCAGAACCAGTTCCAGCTCGACAGCGCCTGGGCGCCGGCGAGGATCGGGGCCGCCTGATGGATCGGCAGCCAAACGTCCGGCTCCTCGAGCTCGGCGCCGGCGAAGCCCGGCGTCGCGACGCCGATGATGGCGTAGGCGAAGGGGCCGATCGCGAGCGTCCGATGCAGCACGGCCGGGTCGCCGCCCATCTGCCGCATCCAGTAGGCGTGGCTCACGACCGCGACGGGCCCCGCGCCGAGCCGGTCCTCCGTCGAGTCGAAGAACCGCCCCAGCACGGTCGTCCCGCCGAGGAGCGGGACGTACGAGGCGGTCACCGCCCGGATCCGCGCGGGGCGCGCCTCCGCTCCGGTGCCGATGCTGACGCCCCCGTCGCCGAACGCCGCGACCCCGGCGAAGCCGCGAACGCCCCGCAGCGCCTCGTACGCGGGGAACGACGTGCTGGCCATGGCGGAACTCGCGCCGCCGCCGATCGTGATCGTGGTGCCCCCGAGGCGGAAGTACACGCGCGCGACGCGCGAGGCGTCCCGCACCCCCGCCGGCGGCTTCAGCAGCAGCGTGTCCAGCACGCCGAACATCGTCGTGTTGGCGCCGATGCCGAGCGCCAGCGTGAGGACGACGGCTGCGGTGAATCCGGGACTCCTGAGGAGTCCACGGACGGCGTAGCGGATGTCCTGGATCAAGGTGTCCATGACAGCTGGGTTGTGGGTTGTAGGTTGTAGGTGGTGGGTGGTGGTGGGGACGACACCCCACCACCTACAACCCACCAACGCTCGTGTTACACCACCGCGACCGACTCCTCGACGATCCGCCCGTCGAACAGGTGGATCGTCCGGTCCGCGTGCCGCGCGTAGCGCGGATCGTGCGTGACCATGCACAGCGTCGCGCCGGCCCGGTGCAGGTCGCGCAGCAGCTCCATCACCGACTCGCCGTTCTTGGAGTCGAGGTTGCCGGTCGGCTCGTCCGCCAGCAGGATCAGCGGGTCGCCCACCACCGCGCGCGCCACCGCGACGCGCTGCTGCTGGCCGCCGGAGAGCTGCGAGGGATAGTGCTTCATCCGGTGGCTCATCCCCACCTTCTCGAGCGCGTCCTGCACCCGCTTGCCCCGCTCGCCGGAGGGCATCCCGCGGTAAGTGAGCGGCAGCTCGACGTTCTCCGCCACCGTCAGGTCGCCGATCAGGTTGAACGCCTGGAAGATGAAGCCGATCTGGCGGTTCCGGATCTTGGCGCGCTGCGAGGCCGTCAGGTTCGCGACGTGGTCGCCGCCGAGCACGTAGTTGCCCTCCGTCGGCGAGTCCAGCAGGCCGAGGATCGAGAGCAGCGTCGTCTTGCCGCATCCGGACGGGCCGGCGACGGCGAGGTACTCCCCCTGCTTCACCTCGAGGTGCACGTCCTCCAGCGCGTGGGTCTCCACCTCGTCGGTGTAGAAGACCTTCTTCAGTCCCTCGAGCTTGATCAGCGCCTGTCCGTTCACTGCGGTCATCGTTCCGTCCTTGAGGTTGTCGTTCCGATTGCGGCCGGCCCGCGCGCGCCCCTCGGGAGATGCCCGGCCGGGCCCTGGCGTCGCGGCCGTCAGTCCAGCTTCACGCGATCGACGGCGTCGTAGCGGGACATGTCCGAGAGGACCACCACGTCCCCCGGCTTCAGCCCCGACAGGATCTCGACCGAGTTCACCGACGTGCGGCCGAGCTGCACGTTGACGCGGACGGCATAATGGCCGCCCTCCACCAGCTTGAACAGCCCCACGGTGCTGTTCGACTGACCGTACGCAGGACGGCCGACGTAGGTGACACTGGGCAGGCGCTCGATGGTGATCGTGCCCTCGACGCTCAGGTCGGAGCGCGAGCCCTGCGGCAGCGGGCCGTCGAACGCGACGTCCACCGCCACCGTGCCGTTCTGCGCCGACGGGTCCATCCGCACCACGTGGCCCTTCACGATGCCGTTGCGGGTATCGATGGCGGCCTCCTGCAGCGGGGCCACCTCGGCGGCCTGCGTCTCGGCGATGCGCAGCACCGCCTTCAGCCGGTCCGGCTGCACGATCTCGGCGAGCTGCTGGCCCGCCTGCACCCACTGCCCCGCCTCGAGCGAGAGGTCCTGGAGCACGCCCACCGCACCGGCGGTGACGTGCATCGAGGCGATCCGCCCCTGCTGGAATCGCGATATGGCCCGCAGCTTCTCGATCTGCGCCTTCTGCAGCACGATCTGGCTGTCCACCGAGCCCGCGATCACGTCCAGGCGGCGCCGCTCGATGTCCAACCGGCTCTGCATCTCGCCCACCTTGTCGCGCGCCTTGGTGAGATCGAACGACGCGATGAGCCCGCGCTGCGACAGGCTCTCGGCCGCCAGTGCGGTGCGCTGCGCGTCGAGGAAGTCGGAGCGCGTCTGCGCCACCAGGCCCTCCTGCGACAGCCGCTGGTTCTCCAGCGACGTGCGCAGCGTCACCAACGCGGCCTCGGCGGCCGAGACCGCCTGGTCGGCCGACAGCGCCTGCAGCTCGACGTCGGGGTTGCTCATCTCGAGCAGCGCCGTGTTGGCCTGCACGTGCGCGCCGGGCCGCAGGTACACGCGGTCCACCCGGCCGCTGGTGACGGCGGAGATGAACGTGGGCGACTCGGGCGTGAGCGTGCCGGGGCCGCGCACGTCCCGCACCATCGCGCCCTGCTTGACGGTGTCGATCACCAGCGTGGCGCGGTCCACCGAGGGCGCGGCGGGCCTCAGGCGGCTCAACGCGACGGTGACCACGACCACGACCGCGACGGCGCCCAGCGCGTACAGCGTGCGCCGGCGCTTCTTGTTCACGGGTGCGCGAGGGATGTCCACGGCGATACCTGAGGGCAAGTGCCGGGCCCGGACGGGGATCCTGTTAACTCGATATCCGGCAGCTGGTTAGTTGGTGTTGGGGGTAGGGTGTAGGGGGTCCGGGTGACCGGGGTCGGGACGAGGCGTCCCAAGAGCGAACATCCGTTGTCGGGGTCGGCAATCGCGCCGGGGCCGGCGGGCCGGCGCGCCGCGAACCGCCGAGCTGCGGGGCACGGACGGCCCGTGCACGCGGGCCTCCCGTGCGGTTCGCGGGTTCGCGGCAGCCGCGGATCGCGCACGCCGCGCGATCGCCGCCGGGACCGTCGGCCACCGGTGCGGCCTGCGCGTTCGCCGCGCCACGCCGCGCCGGCGCGCCGCCACGCGCCGCCGCCCGGCCACCAGCCAGCACGTTGATTCGTATGCGAACCAATTGTGACCCGCCGCCGGACCCGCCGAGACAGGCCGGGACAGATGGATGCGCGCACGTCGCTCGAGCCGTTAGCAGGGGCCGGAGCAGCCTTGGAGAGCCGGGGAGGCGAACCCCGCTCCGGTCCGGCGAGAATCGGTGCGCGGCATCGGCGGTGCTGCGCGGGAGCGGCGAGCCGACGCCGCGACGGGCGGCGGCGCCGGTGCCGCCCGGCGCTGGCGAGCAGACCCGGCAGCGCTGCCGGCACGCACCAGTTGATTCGCATGCGAACAAACCCTGCCTCGCGGCCGCCACCGGGCGGCCAGCCTGCATGCCCCGGGGCCCGACACGACCCGGCGGCGCGGCCGGGAGACGTCGCGGCCCCGCCGCGGCGCGATCGCACGCCTCAGGCCAGACGCGCGCGCTGTCGGAGCCTTGAGCACGACTTCGCCGCGTCGCCATGGACAGGCACCCCGGCGCCGGTCCGGCGGAGGCGAGCGGCCCGCGGGCCGTTTGACTCAGGTCGCGCGCAGGATCTCGACGGGGTCGACGCGCGCGGCGCGGAATGCCGGAGAGAGACACGCCCCGACCGTCACGCCCAGCAGCACGGCCTCGGCGGCGACCAGCGTGAAAGCGTCGGTGGGATGCACGTCCTCGAGCACGTTCTGGAGGAAGTACGAGGTCCACAGCGCGACGAAGGCGCCGAGGCCGGTGCCGGCGAGGGTCATGACCAGGCCGTCCTGCAGGACGGCCTTCAGGAGGTCGGAACGCTGCGCGCCGAGCGCGACGCGCACGGCGAACTCGCGCAGCCGTCGCGTGACCCCATAGGCCATCACGCCGTACACGCCGACCGCGGCGAGCGCCAGAGCGAACGTGCCCATCGTCGCGAACAGCTCGGCGAGAAAGGTGCGCGAGGCCACCGCGCTCTGCAGCCCGTAGGTGTAGGGGTAGAACTCGACGAACCCCCGCGGCATCACCGACCGCATCTTCCGGCGCAGCGCCACCGCGAGGGCGCCGGGGTCGCCCGCGGCCCGCACTACGAGGCGGACATCCGCCCCGCTACTCGCCGCTCGGACGACGTAGGCGAGCGGCTCCGCCCGCAGGTCCGTCAGCTCGAACTGCGGCACCAGCATCGTGCGGCAGACGCCGACGATGGTGACCCACGGCGCGTCGGACGCCGGCCCGCCGAGCTTCAGCATCCGGCCGACTGCGGGGCCACGCGGATAGAGGCGCGCCGCGGCCACCGAGTTGAGGATCACGGCGCCGTTGCCCACCAGATCGCCGTCGGTGAAATCGCGGCCCTGCAGCACCGGCAGGCCCATGGTGCGCAGGTATCCGGGCGTCACCACCTCCGCCCCCTGGAGCAGCCGCGTCGAATCGGACAGCTCGGCCGTCACGGCGTTGCCCGGGAGATCGGGCGACGTGCCGGCAGCGGCGCCCGCCACGCCGTCCACGCCCGCGAGGGCGGCGACCAGTGCGAGCTGCAGGCGCACCCGCTCTCCCGGCGGGGTCGAGTCGGGTGCGACGCCGCTGGCGTACCCGAACAGCAGCTGGCGGGCCGGGAAGTTGTACTCGATCGTCGCGAGCCGCCGCACGACCTTGAGCAGCAGGCCGGCGCCCATCATCAGCGCGAGGGCCAGCGCGACCTCCGCGATCACCAGCGGGCTGTAGCGCCCTCGCGTGCGGCCCGTCGTGCCGGCGCCGTCCTTGAGCGGCTCGTCGAGGCTCACCGCGTTGGCCACGCGGATCGCCGGGAGGAGCCCGAACAGCACCGCCGACGCGGCCGCCGCCAGGGCCGAGAGCGCGAACACGCGCCAGCTCAGCTGCGGCGCGATGATCCCGAGGTACCAGACGTCGCCGGGCACCCGGTTCGCGAGGAGGCTCGCGCCCCACAGGCTCACCACCACACCGGCGGCGGCCCCCACGATCGTGAGCAGTGCGCACTCGACGAACATCTGGCGGACGACGGCGGCGCGGCTCGCGCCGATCGCGAGGCGGAGCGCGACCTCACGGCGCTTCGCCAGCCCGCGCGCCAGCATCAGGTTCGCGAGGTTGGCGCAGGCGATGAGCAGCACCGCCAGCGCCGCGCCGAGCATCGCGACGTGGATGTCGCCGAGCTTCATCGGATCGTCGCGCAGCGAGTGCGCGTTGAACCAGAACGGTGCGCCGCGGACGTCGAACCGGCTCGTCAGGTAGCGGGCCACGCCGGCGAGGTCGGAGTCCGCCACGGCGCGGCTGACGCCGGCCCTCAGCCTCGCGAGCGCGCTGAGCCGGCCCAGGCCGGCCCCGGTCCGCTCGGCCTCGTCGGACATCGCGGTCCACACCGCCGCCCCGTTCGGGTAGTCCACGCCGCGCGGCATCACGCCGACAACGTCGTACGGCCGCCGCGCCACGGTCACCGTCGCGCCGGCCAGCGAGCGGCGGCCGGCGAACCGCCGCCGCCACAGCTCGTAGCTCACCACGGCGACCGGCCGGTCGGCGTCGCTCGACGCGAGGGTGCGCCCCAGATGAGGCTTCACGCCGAGCAGGGTGAAGAACCGGGCGGGCACGCTCACGCTCGGCACCTCGCCCTCGTCGGCGCCCTGCTCGGAGAACGAGAACAGGTTCGGCGCCACGGGCACGATCGCCTCGAACGAGCGCGCCCGCTCCCGGAGCGCGACGAACACGTCGAACGGCTTCAGCGGCAGCCGGCGGCTCGAGACCCACCCCACGGATGTCAGCCGATCCGCGTCGCGGTACGCCACATGGGGATGCGTCACCGCGTCCAGGAGCGCGAACATCGTGGTCACGAGCCCGAGGCCGAGGCCGAGCGAGAGCACCGCCACGGCGACGAAGCCGGGGCTACGCCGCAGCGAGCGGAGCGCGTAGCGCAGGTCGCCGAGCATCACGCGGCCCTCGGGCCCGCGACGCCGCGGCGCGGGGCCGCCATCAGGTCGCCCTCAGGATCTCGATCGGGTCCGCGCGCATGGCCCGCAGCGCGGGCGCCAGGGAGGCCGCCGTCGCGACGGCGATCAGCACGACCTCCGCCGCGATCAGGGTCAGGACGTCGGTGGGCAGCACCTGCTGGTCCTCGAGGAAGGCCGCGAGGAGACCGGTCGCCCAGAACGCCACGAACGCGCCGAGCGCCGTTCCCGCCAGCGTCATCACCAGCCCGTCGTGCAGGACCAGCTTGAGCATGTCCCGCCGCTCGGCGCCGACCGCGATGCGCACGGCGAACTCGCGCCCCCGCCGGTTGACGGCGTACGCCAGCACCCCGTAGATGCCGACCGACGCGAGCAGCAGCGCGAAGCCGCCCATCATCGCGAACAGCTCGGCGAGGAAGCCCTGCGCCTTCAGGTCCGCCTCCCACCACGACAGGTACTCGGACACGTACGACCCGATGCCGGGCCCGAGGGTCGCGAGCTTCGCCGACACGGCGGCGATGGTGCGCGCATCCGTGCCCGCCGTGCGGATCAACACCTCGGCGAAGCGCTGGCCGGGCTCCGGCGGCCGGACCACGTACACCTCGGCGTTGAACTCCGCGGTCCCCGGCGGGCCCTCCGCGCGCGTCCGGCACACGCCCACCACCTTCAGCCAGCGGGCGTTCGACGATGCCACGCCCAGCTTGACCATCCGTCCGACGGCATGCTGCCTCGGGTAGAGGCGCGCCGCGGCCACGCTGTTGAGGATCGCGACTCCCTCGCCGGTCAGGTCGCCGTCCTCGAAGTCGCGGCCCTCGAGCACCGGGAGCCCCATGGTGCGAAGGTAGGCCGGCGTGACGACGGCGTAGCTGTGGGTGTTGAACAGCCGGGTGGAGTCCCCCGCCAGCTCCGCCGTCACGGCCAGGCCCGCCGGGGTGGCGCTGCTCGTCGCCCCGGCGTCCACGACGCCCGGCACCTGCCTGAGACTGGCCACCACCCGCAGCTCCGTGCCGAGCAGGTCGAACCCGCCGCCGGCGGCGGCCTTGCGGAGGAACAGGCCGCTGCGCAGCAGCTGCCGCGCGGGGAAGTTGAACTCGTACGACGCGGTGCGGCGCACGACCTTGAGCAGGAGCCCCGCCCCCATCAGCAGCACCAGCGCGAGCGCGACCTCGGCGATCACCAGCCCGCTGTAGCGCTGCCGCGTGCGGCTGGTGGTGCCGGCCCCGTCCTTGAGCGGCTCGTCGAGGCTCACCGCCCGCGCCACCCGGACCGCCGGCAGCAGGCCGAACAGCACCGCCGCGGTCGCGGCGGCGAACGACGTCAGGGCGAACACGCGCCAGCTCAGCTCGGGCCGCACGATGCCCCGCCACCAGAGTTGCTGCGGGACGCTGCTGCGCAGGACCTCGACACCCCACACGCTCAGCGCCGCGCCGAGCGCCGCGCCGGCGCCCGTGAGCAGCGCGCACTCGAGGAACAGGTGGCGCACCACGGCCGTGCGGCTCGCGCCGATGGCGAGCCGCAGCGCGACCTCGCGCCGCCGGGCGAGGCCGCGCGCCAGCATCAGGTGGGCCAGGTTGGCACACGCGATCAGCAGCACCGCGACCGCCGCGCCCAGCATCGCCCAGTGGACGTCGCCCAGCCGCATCGGGTCGTTCCTGAGCGGCCAGAGGTAGAAGGCGAACGGCGCGCCCTCCGCGTGATAGGTGCGCGTCAGGTACGCCGCGACGCCCGTCAGCTCGGCGGTGGCCGCCTCCCGGGTCACCCCGCGCCTCAGCTTCACGATGATGTTGTCGAACTCGCGCGGCCCCAGCGCGAGCGAGTCCGGCAGCGGCAGCCACGCCGACGCGTTCATGAACACGTAGCTCGCCCCGCTGGCCGGCATGACGCCGACGACGGCATAGGTCCGGTCGCCGATCGCGATGGTCGCGCCCGCGAGGCTCCGGCGGCCGGCGAAGCGCCGCTTCCACAGCGCGTCGCTCACCAGCGCCGTGCCCCGGCCGATGTCGGCCGCACCCAGCATCCGGCCGCGCACCGGCTTGACGTCGAGCAGCCGCAACAGCGCCACCGGCGCCCGGGCGATCACGTCCCGGTCCTCGGCGGCTTCCCCGCCGCCCTCCCCGGAGAGGTCCGCCACGGAAACGCCGTACGGCAGCACGGCCTCGAAGGCGTGGGTCCGCGCCCGCAGCGCCGTCAGGGCCCACCCCGGGCTGAAGCGCTGGTCCGTGCCGGACATCCAGAACCGCACCGCGTACAGCCGGTCCGCGTCGCGGAACGGCACCCAGGGATGGGTCGTGGCGTCGAGGATCGCGAACATCGTCGTGACCAGGCCGAGGCCCAGTCCGAGGGAGAGCACCGCCACGACGGCGTAGCCGGGGCTCCGCGCGAGCGAGCGGAGTGCGTAGCGAAGATCACGCAGCGCCATTCACCCACCTCCAGCCGGAGTCCCAACCTCGCGACCCGGCGTCACCCGCGCGTCAGGCGGGTCCGGGCGACCCGCACCCCGGCCTCCGAACCCGGCCCCACCTCCCCGGCGCCCGACTGTATCGGTCCATCAATACAGTGGCACACTGTGACGACGCGGTCAAGCGCGCGGTGCCGGCGCTGCCGACTCGCCCGCTCCCGTTTAGCTTTCCCCCGCGCATGGACGACCTCGCCGTCTACGTCGCCAAGTTCAAGGGCCTGTTCGAGATCGAGCGGCTGGTCGCGCGCTCGGACGAGCGGCTGCTGTTCCTCGCCCGCGACCCGGTCCTCAAGCGCCAGGTGGCGCTCCGCGTCCACACCGACCCGGCGGCGCCGGGGCGCGCGTGGTTCCTCAAGGAAGCGGAGGTGGTGGCGCAGCTCGACCACCCGTGCCTGAGGCACGCGTACGCCGCCGGCGTGCTGGGCGATCTGGCCTGGCGCAGCGGCACGTGGATCGAGGGCGAGAGCCTCGAGGAGGCGTGCGAGCGGGGGCCGCGGCCGATCCCGGCGGTGCTCGGCATGGCGCGCGACCTCCTGGACGGTGTCGAGCACGCCAACGTGCGCGGCATCGTGATCCGCCGCATCCTCCCGACCACGGTGATGCTGGACGTCTCGGGCCGCACGGTCATCACCGATCTGCGTTACGCCAACCAGGTGCTGCCCGCGGTGGCCATCCCGGACGCGGCGATCAACCTCCCATTCCTCGCGCCGGAGATCCGCGGCGGCGAGCCCGGCGATCCGGGGGCCGACGTCTACACGGTCGGCGCGGTGCTCTACTTCGCGGTGACGGGCGCGCGGCCGGCCCAGCCTCTCACGCCGGCGCGCCAGCTGCGGCCCACCTGCCCCGCCGCGCTCGAGCGCGTGCTCGAGCGCGCCCTCGACCCCGACGCCCGGCGGCGCTATCCGACGGCAGGCGAGATGCTGACCGATCTCGCGGCCGACATGGGCGACTTCGCCGGGACCGAGGCCGGCCCGCCGCCCGCGCAGATCGTCCCGGGCTCCGAGATGTGGGAGGGCCGGCTGCGGCGGGCCCTCGGCGACGACTACGAGCTGCTGGGCGACATCGGCAGCGGCAGCTTCGGCCGCGTGTACCGGGTGCGCGACCTGCGGCTCGAGCGCGAGGTCGCGCTCAAGGTGCTGGATCCGGCCCTCACGGCCGACCCCGAGGTGGTGGAGCGGTTCCGCAAGGAGGCGCAGCTCGCCGCCAGCCTCCAGCATCCCAACATCGTCAGCATCTACCACATCGACGAGCGGTACGGCCTGCTGTGGTACACGATGGAGCTGGTCAAGGGCGACAACGTGGGGCAGCTCGTGGCCGAGCTGGGACCGCTGGATCCCGAGAGCACGGTGGGCATCCTGGACGACACCCTGGCCGCGCTCGAGCACTCGCACGAGCGGCGGCTGGTGCACCGGGATATCAAGCCGGAGAACCTGCTGCTGGGACCGGACGGGCGGGTGCGCGTCACCGACTTCGGCCTCGCGCTGGCCCTGCCCCGCGGCCGGATGTGGGGCGGCGCCACCTCGCGCTCCGGCACGCCGCAGTTCGCGGCGCCCGAGCAGCTCGTCGGCGGGCAGGTGGACGCGCGCAGCGACCTGTTCTCGCTCGGCCTGGTGGGCTACTTCGCGCTGCTCGGCAAGCCGCCCCTCGAGGGGCGGACCCCCGAGGCCGTGCTGCGCGGCCAGGTCGGCGGCACCCTCCCCGACCTCAAGGCCGCGCGCGACGACGTGCCCGACGGCCTGATCCGGGTGCTGAAGAAAGCCGCGTCCATGGATCCCGGCGCCCGCTACGCATCGGCCACGACGTTCAAGCGGGCGCTCGACCGGGCGATGCGGGCCTCCGGCGATCTGCCCGAGGCGCCGGTGCGGAGGAATCTGCTGCAGCGCATTACCGGGATCTTCGAATAGTCTCTAGTTGGCGGGTGGTAGGTTGTGGGTTGTGGTGGAAACGCCGTGACGCCGCAGGCTGCGCATCAGGCAGGTCAGCATCCGTCCCAGCTCGCTCGCTTGCTGCCCGATCCCTTGCACCTCAGTGGACGTCGCGAAGCCCAGACGCTCCGAGATCAACACCTCAGTCTCAAGCTCCTTCAGCGAGCCGTTGGCCATCGAGAAGTGGTGCAGCTTGTCGCCGAGATGACGACGGCCGTGCCCCTCGGCGATGTTGGCCGGGATGGAGATCGCCGCTCGCTGCATCTGGATCGCCAGCCCGTATCTCTCGCTCGCGGGCAGCCGCCGGCTAAGACGATAGACCCGAGTGACCAGGTCCATCCCCACCTGCCACACCCTGAGGTCCTGGTAGCTGAGCACCTTCACGAGGGAACGGTGACACTCTCAGCGCGCCGCCAGCTGATCGTTCCTCGGCGGGTCGGAGCGTGGCATTGCGAGCACTTCTACAACCCACAACCTACGACCCACCGACGACCCGTCCGATCCCGGCCAGCTTGTCACGCACGCCCAGCTCTCCCAGCCCCGCCACATCGCTGACCGGCATCTTCGCTTCGGCGTCCATCGTCCACTCCACCAGGTCCGCGCCCGGCTCGTACCAGCTCGCGCTCGGCGCCGCGTCGGAGGGGTAGAGGAAGCCGGGGAACGCGGCGAGGCTCAGCACCGCATGCAGCCCGACGCCGGTCTCCGGCATCGAGCCGGCCCACAGCGCGACGCCGGCCTCCATCGCGCGACGGTAGATCCTGGTGCACTCCCACAGGCCACCCACCCGCTGCACCTTGAGGTTCCAGAGCACCGGGCCGTCACACGCGAGGAACAGCCGCGCCGCACCGTCGTCCGTCAGCGACTCGTCGAGGCAGATCGGGGTCCGCAGCTCACGGCTCAGCTGGATCGTGCCGACCACGTCGTCGGGCGGGAGCGGCTGCTCGATCATCGCCAGCCGCTCCCCGTCCAGGGCCTCGAGCGCCGCCCGGTCGCGCTCCAGCTCGTAGGCGCCGTTGGCGTCGGCCCACACCGGCACCCCCTCGCCCACCGCCGCGCGCACGGCGCGCGCCGGCTCCACGTCCCAGCCGGGCATCACCTTGAGCTTGACCCGCCGGTGGCCGCGCCGGACCGCGTCGCGAGCTCGGTCCGCCAGCGTCTCGATCCGCCCGTCCGGCGGTATGCCGAGGGCTGCCCCGCTCTCGACCCGGGTGGACGGGATCCGGGATTCCTCGGCCACGCCAAGCCGCTCCAGCTGCGCCGCCAGCAGGAGCCGGAGCGGCACGCCGCTCCGGGCGCTCACCAGGTCCCACAGCGCCGTCTCCACGCCCGCGCGCGCCATCCGGTTGCCGCGCACGCCGCGCTCCAGGGCGGTGACCGCCGCCTCGAGCGAGTCGAACGTCCGTCCCGCCAGCCGCGGGAACAGGTGTGAGACGATGCACCCCGTGCACGACTGCAGCGTCTCCCCGGAGTAGAACGGCGCCTCGAACGGGGCGCTCTCGCCGTAGCCGACGGCGCCCGAGGCGCCGGTCAGCTCGACGATCAGGGAGCGCCTGGCCTGGAGGGTGCCGCCGCTGATGCGGAACGGCTCCACGAGCGGAACGGCGACCACCCACAGGCGGCAGCCGGTGATCTCGAGCGGCGTGTCCAGCGACTCGGCTGCCGTCACGGTCGGCGGCCGCGGCGCGCGCCGCGTGGCCCCGCGGCGACGTCAGGCGGCTTGCCGGGCGGCCCCATGGGCGATGTCCACGAAGTGCAGCAGGCCGTCCCGCGGGTGCAGGAGGCCGGCCCCGCCCAGCGAGACGATCCAGGCGATCAGGCCCTGCTCCGGATCGAACACCAGCGCGTGGAGGGCGCGCTCGGAGCGGCTGCCCGCGGTCGCCGGGTACTGCGCCAACGGCAGCTGGAAGTAGGTGTGCAGCTGCCCGGACATCGCCCCGCGCAGCGCGTACTCCACCATCACGCGCCCCGAGCAGATGTTGCCGGTGGCCGAGAACACCGCGCCCGGCGGCAGCCGCGAGGTGCGTACCACGTACGGGTCGGACTGGCGGACCGGCAGCGGCGTGGACGCGCGATACGCGTCCAGCACGCGGAGGTTGCGCTCGGAGAGATCCCAGCCGCCGTAGGCGACGCCGCGCTCCGGGTCGAAGAGCCGGTTGAACAGCACCAGGTAATCCGCGCCCGAGCCGGCCGCGGCGCGCAGCATCTCCACCTGGAAATCGTCGCCCAGCAGCCCGTTCATCAGCTTCAGGCCCAGCGCCAGCGGGGCCTGCCGCCGGATCAGCGCGGGCACCTCGGCGATCCACCGCAACACCGCCTCGCGCGAGCCGGAGCGCGCGTCGCCCGCCAGGGTCGGCGAGAAGTCCTTCTCAACGATCAGGTCCTCGCCGGCGACCGCCGCGAGGCGGGAGAAGGTGTGGGCGTACTCCGGCTCGTGGAAGGGCTCGCCGAGCGCGGGAAGATGGCACTTGACCGACGCGGCCACCGGCATCGCGGCGCGACCGCCGATGGCGAGCGCGTCGCGGTAGAGCGCGAGGTACTCCTCGAACGAGCGGTCCCAGCCCCTGCCCTTCCAGGTGACCGTCCACCCCTCGCGCCCGGAGCGGGAGACGAGGGGCTCGACCCGCATCGCCGATTCACTCACGGCCCAGGGCGCCATCGTCCGCGCGCCCGACGCGTCCTCGCCGATCACCGTCTTCAGGACCACGAAGCCGAGGCCGGCCGCGGCGTCGGCCTCCACCTCGGCCGCCGTCATCGAGAGCTGGCCGGACGCCTTGCCGAACGGGACGCGGATGCGCCGGCCCGCGTACTGGCCCGACAGGTCCACCCGGTAGTGCTCGCGGACGTGCGCCGGCAGGTCGGCCGGCAGGCCGGCCTTGAACCGCTCGAAGTCCCACACCAGCCGCGCGTGCACGGGGCGGGGAACGACGGGTCGGTCGGGCAGCTGGATGGGGCTCGCGACGCCCGGGGAGGTCACGAGTCGGGGAGCCCGCGCGCGACGCGCTCCAGCGCCTCGAGCTGCGAGTCCGGGACGCTCGGCCCCCACGGATCGAAGGCGGCCTCGCGCGGGATCACGTTCCCGAGGGCCAGGAGCCACAGCATCCGGCGCACGTAGCCGTCCACCGGCTCGGTGAACGCGGCCGCGCCGAGGCGGTCGCACGCCGCGGCGAGGTCGAGGAACCGCTCGTGGTCGCGCCGCGCGTGCGCCTCGAGGAGCCCGGCCGGCAGGGCCGTGCGCGCGGCGCCGAGGCCGATGAGGGCCGAGCCGGCGCCCATCATCAGCGAGTAACCCAGGAACCGGTCCTCGCCCGTCACCAGCAGCTTGCCCGGCGGAACGCGCGCGGCGATCTCCTGGAAGCGGACCACGCTGTCGAGGGTCGCAACCTTGAGGCCGGCGACGTGCGGAAGCGCGAGCAGGCGCTCCAGCAGCTCGGGGCCGTAGGCGCACCCGCCGGCCGCCGGGTAGAGCCAGAACGCGAGCACGGGGAGCCCGACGTCGGCGAGCGCGGCGTGGACGTCCACGATCCGGCTCTCGTGGTCCTCGAGGTTGGCGAGCAGCGCGGGCGGCAGGGCGAGGATCGCATCGGCGCCGAGGTCGCGGGCCTGCCGCGCCATCGCGACGGTCCGCTCGATCACGAACGCCGTGAGGCCGAGCGGGTCGGCCGGCGGGGTGAGGCGGGCGGCCCGCTGCCCGGCCGCGACGCGCGGGCGCGCGCCCGCTCCGGCCACGATCAGCCGCTCCGGCCCCAGGGCGCGGCGCCAGGACGAAAGCACCGCGGCCGCGGTCTCCTCGGCCAGATGGAGACCGCGGCCGGTGTGGGCCCAGACCGCGACGCCGGCGATCCGCTGCCGCGCCATCCACGCCGCGTATCGCTCCTGCGCCGCCGCGTCGAACGCGCCGTCGGCGCGGTGCGGCACCGGGACGGCCGGCACGAGACCGTGCGCGAGCCGCCCGGCGAGGACGCTAGCGGAGAGCGCCACTCACCGCGACAGGACGGCGCCGGTCGCCCACCATGCGCCGCTCGTGCCCGTCCCGGCGGTCGCGGCCCGACCTGCGTTCGCCTCCCACGCGGCGGTGGTAGGCGACCATGACGATGTCCAGCCGGCGCTCGGATTTCCGACGCTCGGGCTCACGCCGCCTGACGCTCCCCGCACGCCGGGCCGCGGTCCGGCGCCGCTCCGAGGGCGGGGGACTCGACCTGTCGACGCTCACGCGCTCCTCCGCGACGGCACTTCGAGATGGGGCAAGGGCACCGCCTTAAGTATCGCCCTTTCACGGACGCGGGCAAGCCTCCGGGCTGGCCCCGGACCGGGGCGGTTGCTAGGCTTGAGCCATGCCCACCTGCGCCAAGTGCGGCCGGGACATTCCGCCCGCGTTCGCCTTCTGCCCCTCCTGCGGCACGCCGAACCCCGACGCGCCCGCCACGGCGGCCGCGTCCGGCGACGAGACGCAGCTCCTGGAGCAGAACGAGCTGGCCCGCAAGCTCCAGAGCGCGCTGGGGCCCAACTTCCTCGTCGAGCACGAGCTGGGCGAGGGCGGGTTCGCGCACGTCTTCGCGGCGACCGATCGCAAGCTGTCGCGCCGGATCGCCGTGAAGGTCCTGCGCCCGGAGTTCACCGGCAACCGGGCCAGCGTGCAGCGGTTCGTCCGCGAGGCCGAGTCGGCCGCGAAGCTCAACCACCCCAACATCCTCCCCATCTTCTTCGTGGGCGAAGGCGAGGGCCTGGTCTACTTCGCGATGCCGCTGGTCGAGGGCGAGTCGCTGGACGCGAAGCTCCGGCGCGAAGGGCAGATGCCGGAGGCCGAGGTGCTCCGCGTCGGCACCGAGATCGCCGACGCCCTGGCCGAGGCGCACGCGCACCAGCTGGTGCACCGCGACGTGAAGCCGCAGAACGTGATGCTGCAGGGCCCGAAGCAGCGGGTGCTGGTGGCCGATTTCGGGATCGCCAAGGCCGCCGCGGGCAGCGGCGAGCGGCTCACCGGCACCGGCGTCATCATCGGCTCGCCGCATTACATGAGTCCCGAGCAGGCGAGCGGCGCGCCCGACGTGGACGCGCGCAGCGACATCTACTCGCTCGGCATCGTGCTGTGGGAGATGCTCGCCGGGGAGGTGCCGTTCGACGCCACCTCCAGCCAGGGCATCCTGATCCAGCACCTCACCAAGGCGATGCCCGCGATCCGCACCAAGCGCCCCGCCGTCAATGCGCAGCTCGGCAAGGTGGTGGCGCGCTGCACGGAGAAGAAGCCCGAGAACCGCTACCAGACCGCCGGCGAGCTGGCCGACGCGCTCCGCGCCTGCGCGGCCGCCGCGCCCGGCGCCCGGCGCCCCGGCCTGCCCGTGCCCCTCGTCGCCGCGGTCGGTGGCGCGGTCGTGGTGGTGGCGCTGGGCGCCGCCCTGCTGTGGCGGAGCCGCGGGTCGCGCACGGCCGCGTCCGCGGCGCGGGCCGACTCGGCCCGCTCGAGCGACCCGAGGATCGCCGTCCTGCCCTTCGACGTCTCCGGCGCCGACTCCTCGCTGGCGAACAGCCTGCCGAGGATCCTCGCGGACCGCCTGTCCGCGCGCTACACGGTGCCGGCCGTGGACACGCGCGACCTGGTGGGGCGCTGGACCGAGCAGCACCGCAAGATCGTCGCGCCGCTGGCCGACAACGCCGCCTTCGCCTACGGCCTGGGAGCCAACCAGATGGTGATCGGCTCCGCCATCGGGTCGGGCAAGAGCCTGCTTCTCTCGGTGGACGTGTACGACACGCACAACCTCACCCGCCTCGCGCACGGCGAGACCTCCGGGAGCGAGGACAGCCTCCAAGCCGTGATGGACCGGCTCGCGGCGCCGGTGGCCACCGCGATGTGCACGCAGCCCGAGTTCAACGAGGGTCGCCTCTGCTACGACACGCCGGCGCGCCCGAGGGACGCGCTGGCGGTGACCGACGTGCCGCAGCCGGGCGAGCCGCCGCCCACCGTGCCCACGTACCTGGTGCGGGTCGCGCGGAGCGGCGACGCGACCGACGTGCGCGTGAAGACGCCCTCCAACCACGACGACATCAACTCGTTCGCCCTCGCCGCGGTGCAGCAGGCGATCTACGTGCCGGCCGTGAAGGCCGGACAGCCGACCGACGCGTGGACCACCGTCTCGGTGGCGATCCGGTCCGGCCAGGCGGCGCGCACCGCCGTCGCCCTTCCCTCCCAGTGCCGGGACTACGCGTATGGCAACCCGAGCCGGGCGTGCTTCGACACGCGGCCGCAGCCGATGGCCGCTCCCACCATCCCGTGGACCGGACCCGGTACGCCCACGCCGGCCACCTTCTGGATCCAGGTCGGTGCCACGGGGGCCGTCGAGAGAGTGGTGCCGCTCGCGACCTCGAGCGAGAGCGAATTCAGCGCAGCCGCGCTGGCGGCGGCGCAGAACCTGAAGTTCATGCCCGCGCAGAAGAACGGGCAGCCCGTCGAGGCGTGGACGCAGGTGCCGATCTCGCCCGCCCAGTGAGCGGCAAGGGGAGCGAGTGGACGGTGGAGGTGCGGGACGGAGAGTGGCGAGTGGTTACGAGAATGGAGTGTGCGGCATGAGAATCACCAAGTACTTCTCGCTGGCGCCGGCCCTTCTGGCCGCGTCACTGCAGCTGGCGCTGCCCGACGCCGGCCTCGCGCAGAAGCCCGTCGCCGAGGTGCAGGTCGCGCCCCCGTACGTCAACCTGCGCGTGGGCGCGACGCACCGGCTGAGTGCGCTCGCCTACGACGCCGGCGGCAACGTGATCGCGACCGGCGTGCGCTACGCCTGGTCGTCCAACAACGTGAACGTGGTGCGCGTGGACTCGACCGGGTTCGTCACCGCCGTCGGGGTCGGGATTGCCGTGGTCAGCGCCGAGGCCCTCGGCTCGGGGAGCCCGCCCAGGCACGGCCAAGCCGCGATCCGCGTCCGGCGGGCCGGCCCCTAGGCGGCGGCGCCGCGAGGGTCACCGGCGCGCGACGCCGGCCGGGATCAGGCCGGGGCGTAGCTCGCCAGGGCACGGCCGCTTAGGCGGTCCGCGAGGAGCAGGGCGGCGCGGCCCGCCGGCACCGCCAGCTCCAGGGCCGTACGCAATTGGCCGTGGCGCAGCCGCAGGTTCACCGCGGACTGTTCCGCCACGACGGTGTACAGGACCGCGTCCCGGTAGGCCGCCGCGTGGACCAGCGTGGCGGCGTCGGCGCCCTCGACCGTGAACGACGGGCTGAGCCGCGCCTGCGCCAGCGCCCAGCGATACAGCTCGACGGCCGGCGCCTCGTCGGGCGACAGCTCGACGGGCTCCGCGCACCACAGGAGCGCACCCTTGCCGGCCCGGATCCGCACCGCGCCCCTCGGCCCTTTCGCCGCGGGGCGGGCCTTTGCACCGAGCCGCTCCGCCTGCTCGAGGGGGCCGGTCACGAGGACCGTTGAGCCGCGCCGGGCCCAGGCGCGAAGCGCGTTCCATGCCGGCGCGGCGAGGACGCGCGGTGCCGGCACCAGCACCAGGCCCGGCGCGCGCAGCGCCGCCGACGCGGCGAACTCGGACACCGCCGTCAGGCCCATCCGGCATCCGTACAGCATCGCGCGCACCGCGCGCTTGGTCGCGTCCGTCGCGGTGTTCCGGGCCGAGAACATGTTGGAGTGCGGCACCACCAGCAGCACGCGCTCCGCCTCCCGTCCCACCAGGTGCCGACCCGCCTCCGCCGCGAACGCGGCCACGCCACGCAGCGCGTCCAACTCCGGCTTGGCGGTGCCGTCCGCCCTCAACAGGCCGATGGCGGCCTCGTTGTCCGAGGGCATGTAGCAGTCGGAGTTCCATACCCACTCGATGAAGCCGGCGCCGCCGGGACCGAGGGCCAGGACCATCTTCCGCTCCAGCAGGTCGCGCGCGTACGCCTCCCAGCGCTCCTCGACCCCGGCCGGATGCTGCGCGAACATCACGCCGGTCTCCTCCACCAGGTTCAGCCGGCCCGGCGCCTGCGTCAGCACCTCGTCCCAGGCAAGCCCATCGTTGAGCCACCAGGTGTGCACGCAGGTGAAGTCGAGGACGGACGCGAGGAACAGGTTGTTGGGGCTGTCCCGCGTGCCGGCCTCGTCCTGGCCCACCGTCACCAGCTGCCGGCCGGCGCCCGCCGCGGCCAGCGCGGACCGCATCGTCCGCACCCAGCGCGCGAACATCGCCTGCGCGAACCGCCGGTACTCGACCACCATCGTGGGATGGTCCGGCGCCGCGTCGCCCTCGGCGAAGTCCTCGAGCGGCGGCAGGTCGGCCGCCGGCTGCCCGCGCTTCGCGAGCCAGGACGCCCACGCCGCCCGCTCGAAGCGGTCGTAGTTCGGCCGGCAGCTCCACAGGTGGTTCGGGTTGCAGAACGAGGGCTCGTTGATGAGGTCCCACGCGAGCTCGTGCATCCGCGCGTAGCGGCGTGCGAGGGCGGTGACGAACGCGCGTTGCGCGTCGACGGCCGCCGGATCGAGGTACGGGTTCTCGCCACCCCACGTCTCCGGCAGGAAGGCGAACAGCGTGAAGATGACCGGCATGTCGTGGCGGCGGGCCGTGAGCAGCCAGGCGTCGAGCGCGCGGAGCGCGCCCTCGTCGAGCTCCCCCAGCCGGGGCATCAGGCGCTTCCACCCGGTCCAGATCCCGGTGCGGACCAGGTTCACGCCGGCGCTCTTCATCGCGTCGAAGTCGCGATCCCACAGCCACGGGTTGGGCTCGAACAGGAACTTCCTGTGCACGTCCGAGGCCATGTACGTGGTGCCCGTGACCGGATACGGATCGCCGCCGCGCGCGAAGGCGCGGGGTCCCGCCGTGAGCGGCGCCCCGGACCCGAGCAGGTCGTCGTCCCACACCCAGAAGCCCGTCGAGTGCCGCAGCTCCACCGGCGGCGTGCCGACCGTGAGCCTGGCGTCGATGCGGTACAGTCCCGGCTCGAGCCGATCGGTGAGCGCCGCCGCTCCGGTGGCCTCGGCGTCCGTGCCGGTCACGGTGACTTCCGCCGTGTCCTGCACTTCGCCGCGCGCATCCGAGATCGTGAGGGCGCAGGTGGCGCTGAGCCGGGCGGCCGCGCCGCGCGGGAAGCCGCGCAGGGCCACCGCGACGCTGCTCGAATCGCCCTCGCGACGGCACGCCGACGAGGGCCAGACGGCGAGCTCCCAATGGGGCGTGCCGGCCGCCTCCACGAGGGTGCGGATCGCGGCGGCCGGAACCAGGCCGTCCCCCGTGGCGAAGATCCACCGTCCGCCCGCGAACCGGCCCTCGAGCCGGCTCACCAGAAGGTAGGGCGCGACCACGGCGCACCCCCGGGCGTCGAGGCCCGAGACGAGCGGCTGGACCGTCGCCTCACGCGCCCCCGCGGAGCCGGACTCCCCGGGCGTATCGGCTACGCCGGAGAGGCGCCAGTACGGCTCCCAGACGTGCTCGGCCGCGACATCGGCCGCGAGCGGCGCGGTCCAGGCCAGCGCGTCGTTCGCGCGCCAGGCCTGGACGGCCGACGCGGGCACGGCGCACGCGAGCACGATGCCCAGCTGGCGCTGATAGGTGTCCTCGCGGGGCAGCACGCGCCAGCCGCCGCCGTCGCCGCGCTCGACCGGCACCGCGCACGGAACGCCGCCCAGGTTCACCCAGTGGCCCGCCGCCTCGAGGTAGCGGACCAGGGTGTGCCACATCTCCCGCGGGAAGGCGCTGCCGTACGGCGTGACGAAGACGTCGAAGCGGTCGGGCGAGAGGGTCTCCGCGAGATCCTGGGTCCGCAGCCACGTCGTCTCCGCCCCCCCCAGGGCCCGGGCCAGCTCGTTCACGGCACCGCCCGGCGCGTCCACCGCGGGGAAGCCGGGCTCGTTGAGAACGGCCACCCGGATGCGGTCCGGCGCGGGAGGTGGTCCGGTAATTGCGTGTCCTGTGCTCCCGAATGCGCCGATCAGCGCCGACGCACCGGTGGCCTCGAGAAACCGGCGCCGGCTGAGGGTAGGGGTCATTCTCCAATTATAGCGCACGGCGGCGCGGCCACGAGGCGCCACGCCCGGGGTGGGTTCCATGGAGGACGAGGCCGACTCGCGGTACCGGGCGCTGCTCGATGCCCTGCCGGTGTGGGCGTTCGTGGTGGACGACGCGGTGCGGGTGCTCGATCTCAACGCGGCGGCCGCCCAGGTCTTCGCCCCCGAGGGAACCTCGGTGCTCAGCCGGCGCGGCGGCGAGGTGCTGCACTGCCTCCACGCGCTGGATTCACCGGCGGGCTGCGGGAGCGGGCCCTTCTGTCCGGACTGCGCGATCCGCAACTCCGTCGCCGAGTGCCTGCGCGGCGCGCGCATCTCGCGGCGGCGCACCAGGGTGACGCTGGTGTCGGCGGGCCTGAAGCGGGACTACGAGCTGCTGGTCTCGGCGAGCCCGATGCCGGCGCGGGGCGCGCCGCGGGCGCTGCTGATTCTCGAGGACATGAGCGAGCTGTCGGCGCTGCAGGACATCGTTCCGATCTGCGCGGGCTGCAAGCGGGTGCGGGACGACCAGGAGTACTGGCGCAGCGTCGAGCGCTACCTCCGGGATCGGCTCGGCGTGGATTTCACGCACGGCGTGTGCCCGTCGTGCCAGCGGAAGGTATACGCGGAGGCGACCGACGACTAGCGCTGCTGCCCAGAGCCACCGGTCGGACTTGAACCGACGACCGCTCGATTACGAATCGAGAGCTCTACCACTGAGCTACGGTGGCGACAGACTGGTTGCGAGTTGGGAGACGCGGGTCCCGAGACCCCGCCCCGCCCGCTGCTGCGACCCGCCCCTCGCAACTCGGCGTCTCGCAACTCGGCGCCTCGCAACTGTGGTGGCAATGCCCTGGGCCGGACTCGAACCGGCACGGATTTCTCCACCACCCCCTCAAGATGGCGTGTCTACCAATTCCACCACCAGGGCCCGGGCGCAGAAAGCTAGCGGGCCGCCGCAAACAGCGTCAACTTGCCCCTGATGCCCAAGGCTCCGCGCCGCACCGCCAAGGCTCCGCCTCGACCCGCCAAGCCCGGGCTCGAGACGTCGCTGTCGATCCTGCGGGGCATCCTCGAGTCCACGGCGGACGGCCTGCTGGTGGTGGACCGGCACGGCAGGATCGAGGATTACAACCGCAAGTTCGTCGAGCTGTGGCGCGTCCCGGACGCCGTGATGGCGACGGGCGAGGACGACCGCGCCCTCGCGACGGTGCTCGAGCAGCTGAAGGACCCGCAGGCGTTCCTGGACAAGGTACGCGCGCTGTACGACTCGCCGGAGGCGGCGAGCTTCGACGTGCTGGAGTTCAAGGACGGCCGGGTCTTCGAGCGCTACTCGCAGCCGCAGCGCGTGGGCGGGAAGGTCACGGGCCGCGTGTGGAGCTTCCGCGACGTGACCGAGCGGCGGCGCGCGGAGGATGCGCTGCGCGAGAGCGAGCACCGCTACCGGCTGGTGTCGGACAACATCATCGACGTCATCTGGACCACGGACCTCCGGCTTGCGATGACGTACGTCAGCTCGTCGATCGAGCGCCTCACGGGCTACACGGTCGAGGAGGCGATGCGGCTGCCGCTCGACCGCCTGCTCACGCCCGCCTCGGCCGACGAGGCGCGGAGCAACCTCGCGGAGGCGACGGCCGAGAACGCGGCCCGTGGCAAGGTCCCCGGCGGGCGGACGCTCGAGGTCGAGCTGGTGCGCAAGGACGGGACGCGGGTCTGGGTCGAGCTGCGGATCAGCTTCCTCAGGGGCGCCGACGGCGTCGCCCAGGGCACGCTCGGCGTCGCCCGCGACGTCTCCGAGCGCCGGCGCGCGGCCGACTCGCTGCGCTCGGTCGTGCTGGCCACGGCCGCGACGACCGGCGAGGAGTTCTTCGGCACGCTGACCCGGCAACTGGCCACGGTGCTCGGGGTGCGCTGGGCCTTCGTGGGGGAGCTGGTGGAGCCCGACTACGCGCGCGTGCGCACCCTCGCGCTGTGGGCGGACGGCCGGCTCGAGGACAGCGTCGAGTACGACCTGGCCGGCGCACCGTGCGAGCAGGTGCTCGAGGGCGGCCTGGTGACGTTCCCGGACCGGCTCCGCGAGCGCTTCCCGCGCGACGCGCTGGTCCAGCGCCTGGGCGCGGAGGCGTACGTGGGCATCCCGCTGCGGGACCCGAGCGGGCGGATCCTGGGGAACCTGGCGGTGATGCACGACGGGCCGATGGAGCGCCTGTCGCTGGCGGAGTCGCTGCTCGGGATGTTCGCCATCCGCGCGGCGACGGAGCTGGAGCGCCGGCGCACGGAGCAGCGGCTGTCCCTGCAGAGCGCCGTGATGGAGGCGGCGGCCAACGCGATCGTGATCACGGCGCCCGACTCGACGATCCAGTGGATCAACCCCGCGTTCACCCGGCTGACCGGCTACGAGGCGGCGGCGGCCATCGGCCGGAAGACCCGGATCCTCAGCTCCGGGAAGCAGCCGGCCGGGTTCTACGCCGACCTGTGGCACACCATCCTGGCGGGCAAGGTGTGGCGGGGCGAGATGGTCAACCGCCGCAAGGACGGCTCGCTGTACACCGAGCGGATGACCATCACGCCGGTGCTGGAAAGCTCGGGGAGCAGCGGCACGGCCGCGATCACGCACTTCGTGGCGGTCAAGGAGGACGTGACCGCCCTGAAGCAGATGGAGGACCAGCTGCGGCGGGCGCAGCGGATGGAGGCCGTCGGCCGGCTGGCGGGCGGCGTCGCCCACGACTTCAACAACCTCCTCCAGGCGATGCTCGGCCTCACGCAGCTGGAGCGGCTGCGCGGCGGGGACCCGGCGACCGCCGCGGACCGGCTCCAGGAGATGGAGGAGCTGCTGCGCCGCGGCGCCCAGCTCACCCAGCAGCTGCTGCTGTTCTCCCGCCGCGAGGAGCCCAAGGCCGAGCGGTTCGATCTCAACGACGGCATCCGCGAGACGGCCAAGCTGCTGCAGCGGCTGCTGCGGGCCGACGTGGCGCTGACGTTCGACCTGGCGGCGGAGCCGCTGCCGGTCGAGGCCGATCGCGGCCAGATCGGGCAGGTCTGCATGAACCTCGCGGTCAACGCCGCCGACGCGATGCCCGAGGGCGGCACGCTCACCGTGCGCTCGGGCCGGCAGGGCGACGACGTGTGGTTCTCGGTGGCCGACACCGGGCACGGCATCCCGGAGGACATCCGCGACCACATCTTCGAGCCGTTCTTCACCACCAAGGGCGACCAGCGCGGCACGGGCCTGGGTCTGGCGGTGGTGCACGGGATCGTGACACAGCACGGCGGCGAGGTCGAGGTGCAGAGCGCGGTCGGCCGGGGCACGACCTTCCGGGTCCTGCTCCCGCGGCGGGCGGACGAGACCGACGCGGCGGCTCCGGCGGCCGCACACGCCGCGACGCTGCCCCGCGGCGACGGCCAGCGCGTGCTGCTGGTCGAGGACAACGACGCCGTGCGGCGCGCGTTCGAGCGCCTGCTGGTGCGGCTCGGCTACGAGGTCCGGGCCGTGGGGAGCGCCGAAGAGGCGGAGCTGCTGCCCGCGCCCCAGCCGTTCACGCTGCTGCTGACCGACATGGTGCTGCCGGGGATGTCGGGCGCCGTGCTGGCCGCGCGGCTCCGCGAGCGGTGGCCCACGCTCAGGGTGATCTTCATGTCCGGCTACACCGAGGACGAAGTGCTCCGCCGCAAGGCCGCCCTCGGCGAGGAGCGGTTCCTGCAGAAGCCGGTGGACCTGGGGACGCTGGCGCGCGAGGTGCACGAGGCGCTGCAGGAGAGTTAGCAGGTGCCGGGGAAGCCGTGGGCAGGACCGCTGCGAGACGCAACCCAACTGGATTCTCCCTTCGCACCCCCGCATACTTGCGGGCATGCCATGGCAGGACCGGCTCACGCGCGACGCCGCGGGCCACTTCGTTCTCGATCCGGCCCTGACCAGGGGCGTCCCCGTCCGCCTGTTCCTGACCGAGCACCTCCTCGAGACAACTGAGGAGAACCTCCTCCCCCAGATCCTCAACGCCTGCGCCTTCCCGGGCGTCCGCTGCGTGGTGGTCACGCCGGACGTGCACTACGGCTACGGCGTGCCCGTCGGCTGCGCGATCGCGACCGACGGGACGCTCGCGATGGGGCCCGTCGGGTTCGACATCGGGTGCGGGATGATGGCGGCGCGCTCGTCCGTGCCGGTGGGCGCGGCCACGTCCGAGCGGCGACTGGCGTTCAACCGCGAGGTGATGCGGCGGGTGGAGATGGGCGCCGGAGGGCAGAGCCGCTCCCTCAAGCACCTGACCCGGGCCGAGTTCGAGGCGATCGTCCGCGGCGGCGCGGACCACTACGTGGCCAGGTACGGCGCCGCGTTCGACCGGAGCAACGCCGAGCGGCACCGCATCCCCGTGGACGACGACTGGGACATTCCCTGGGGCGGTCGCGGCAAGCCCGAGCGCGGCGTCAGCCAGGTGGGCTCGCTGGGGGGCGGCAACCACTTCATGGAGCTGCAGGCCGACCAGGACGGGAAGCTGTGGGTGATGGTGCACACGGGCTCGCGCGGCTTCGGGCACGGACTCACCACCAACTTCTTCCAGCTGGCGAAGCAGGAGAACCCGGCGCTGCCCTCGCTCGACCTGGGCTACTTCACGCCGGACTCGCGCCACTGGCGGAGCTACCGGAACGCGGTGGCCGCCGGGGGCAACTTCGCGATCGTGAACCGGCTGGTGATCTTCGAGCAGGTGGCGCGCGCGTTCTTCGACGCGTTCGGCGAGGCGCTGGAGCTGGTATACGAGATCTCGCACAACCTCGCGCAGCTCGAGCCGCACCCGGAGTTCGGCGACGTGTGGGTGCACCGCAAGGGGGCGACGCGGGCGTTCCCCGCCGGGCACCCGCTGCTGGCGGGCACGCGCTGGGAACGGGCCGGCCACCCCGTGCTGATCCCCGGCTCGAACCAGGACCGCTCGTTCGTGCTGCGGCCCGCGGCGGGGGCGGCGCAGTCGTTGTTCTCGGTGAACCACGGAGCGGGGCGGCGGATGAGCCGGAGCGCGGCGCTCCGGGAGCTGGACCGGCGCGAGATCGAGGACCAGTACCGGAGCGCCGGGATCCTGGTGAACACCGACGGGCGCGTGCCGATCGACGAGGCGGGGCCGGCCTACAAGCCCGCGCGGGAAGTCGTGGACGCGGTGGTGGGGGCGGGGCTGGCGACGGTGGAGTTCGAGCTGCGTCCGCTGGCCTCGCTCAAGGGCACCGACGAGCGCGGCCGGCGGCGGCACTAGCCCGCGCTACGCCTTCCCCGTCGGCGGCAGGAACGGCTCGACCGTGTCCCGCAGCTGTTCCAGGCTGAACGGTTTGTCGAGCGTGGCCACCGCGCCGCAGGCGGCCGCCATCTTCAGCACCTCCTCCCGCGACTTGAAGCCCCCGCCCGAGATCACGATGACCGGCACGCCGAGCTCGAGCTGCCGGATGCGCACCAGCAGCTCCATCCCGTCCATGTCGGCCATGTACACGTCGCTGATGATGAGGTCGAAGGGGGTGGTCTTCAGCAGCTCGAGCGCTTCGGCGCCGTCGGCCACGTCCCACACCTGGTGGCCGAGTCTCGCGATGCCTTTGTGCACGACCGCCCGGACATCCGCGTCGTCGTCGACGACCAGCACGTGCGCCACGTTGCACCTCGCTCGGCCGCGGGCTCCCTCGCCCGGAGGTCAGGGACGGTCCAGCATCTCTCGAACCTTACGCGCGAGCGCGCGCGGCGTGAAGGGCTTCTGGAGGTAGGCCAGCCCCTCCTCCAGCACGCCGTGCCGCACCACCGCGTCGTCGGTGTAGCCGGAGATGTACAGCACGCGAACCCCGGGCCGGACGGCCGCGAGGGCCTCGGCCAGCTCACGGCCCGTCATCCCGGGCATGACCAGATCGGTGATGAGCAGGTCGATGCGCCCGGCGTGGGCACCGGCCATCCCCAGCGCGGACTGTCCGTCCGGCGCCCGCATCACGCGGTACCCCTTCTGCGACAGCACGTCGGCGACGATCGCCCGCACGGCCGGGTCGTCCTCGGCCACCAGCACGGCCTCGCCGCCACCCGGGACGTCGGCGCCCTCGCCCGACGGCTCCTGCTCCTCGACCGGCGCGTCGACGCGGGGGAGGTACATCTTGAACGTGGCGCCGCGCCCCGGCTCGCTGTACACCCAGACGTAGCCGCCGCTCTGCTTGACGATGCCGTACACCGTCGCGAGCCCGAGGCCGGTGCCCTTGCCCTGCTCCTTGGTCGTGAAGAAGGGCTCGAAGATGTGCGACCGGGTCTCGGCGTCCATCCCCGTGCCGGTGTCGCTCACGGCGAGCAGGACATAGCGGCCCGGCGTGGCGCCCGCGTGCTCCCGCGTGTACGCCGCGTCGAGCTCCACGTTGGCCGTCTCGATGGTGAGCCGGCCGCCGCTGGGCATCGCATCGCGCGAGTTCACCGCGAGGTTGAGGATCACCTGCTCGATCTGACCCGGGTCGGCGCGCACCCGCCACAGCTCCGCGCCGGGAGAGAACGCGAGCTGCACGTCCTCGCCGATCAGGCGGCGCAGCATCTTCTCCAGCGACTGCACCACCGTGTTGAGGTCGAGCACGCGGGACTGCAGCACCTGCTTGCGGCTGAACGCCAGCAGCTGCCGGGTGAGCGCCGCCGCCCGCTGGGCCGCCGTCCGGATCTCCTCGAGGTCCGCGCGCTTGGGATCGTCGGGCGCCAGATCCTCGAGCACCAGATCGCTGTAGCCGGTGATGGCCGTGAGCACGTTGTTGAAGTCGTGCGCCACGCCGCCGGCGAGCCGCCCCACCGCCTCGAGCCGCTGGGCCTGACGGAACTGGTTCTCGAGGCTCCGCTGCCCGGTGACGTCGACGACCACACCCTCGAACTGCTCCTCCTCGCCCTCGGGCGAGGGGATGCCGTGGAAGGTCAGCTCCACCGTGATCGGGCTGCCGTCCCGCCGCTTCCAGGTGACCTCCGCGCGCTCCGAGCGCTCCGCGAGGAGCCGTGCCCGCTCCGCGGGCTCCGCATACACGTCGCGCGCCATGTCGAGACGGAGCAGCTCCTCGGCCCAGCGGTACCCGAGCATCCGGACGAGCGCGGGATTCACCGTGAGGAAGCGCCCCGAGCGCGTCGACCGGTAGATGCCCACGGGCGCGTGCTCGACGAGGCTGCGGAACTCCGCCTCCGAACGCCGCAGCAGGTCCTCCGCCCGACGCCGCTCCGTGATGTCGCGGGAGATCCCGAAGGTTCCGATGATCCGGCCGTCCTCGTCGCGGAGCGGCATCTTGGTGGTGGACACCCAGGCGCTGGGCCGGTCGGGCCAGGTTTCCAGCTCCTCGAGGTCCACCACCGGCAGCCCCGTCCGCAGGATCTCCTGCTCCGTCCTGCGCGCCGCCTCGGCGTGGTCGCTGGCGAAGAACTCGAAGTCGGTCTTCCCCACCGCCTGCCCGGGATCGGCCAGCCCGACCCGCCGTGCCCACGCCTGGTTCGCCGTCAGGAACCGGCTGTCGGCGTCCTTGAAGTAGATCGGATCGGGGAGGTTCTCCATCAGCGTGCGCATCAGGAAGCGCTCCCAGCGCAGCGTCGCCTCCGCCTGCCGTCGCTCCGTGACGTCGCGGAAGTACCACACCCGCCCGTGGTAACCGCCCCCGGCATCGAACATCGGAGCGGAGTAGCGCTCGATGGTCCGGCCGTCCGTGAGCGCCACCTCCTCCTGGCTCTTCTCCTCCCGGTGCTCGTACAGGTAGCGCACCCGCGCCAGAAAGCCCTGCGGATCCGAGACCCTGGCCAGCACCGACTCGAGCACCGGCCGGTCGTCCCGCGCCGCCACCAGCTCGGGCGGGAGCCTGAACAGCTGCACGAACCGACCGTTGTACGCGACGATGTGCCCGCCGTCGTCCACCACGAGGATGCCGTCGAGCGAGGTCTCCTGCTGCGTCGCCAGCACCAGATTCTGGAGGGTCAGCCGCTCTTCCGCCCGCTTGCGCTCCGTGATGTTGTCGAAGACGACCGTGAACTGCCCCGGCTCGGAGCTGTAGGCGGAGACGGTGAACCAGACCCCCAGAACGCACGCTTCCAGCCGCTCGGGTCTGCCCGTGGCAGCAACCCGGCCGTAAGCCTCCATCAAGTCGGGGTTGGAGTCCCGGATGCCCGGGATGACGTCGGTCACCCGCTTCCCGACCACGGCGCTCAGGCCGGTCAGCCGCTCGAAGGACGGATTGACGGCGAGGTACACGTAGTCGGCCGGCACTCCGTGCTCGAAGACCGCCCGGCACACGGCAACGCCCTCGGCCAGGTTCTCGAACAGGGACTGGTCGATGGCCTCCCGGCCTCGCCGCGCCGTCGCGTCCTTGGCGTCGCCGGCGGCCGAGCCGTCCGCGGGCTTGCGACCGCGCGGCTTGCGCCCCCCGGCACTCCCGCCGCCACGCCGCATACCATGCCCCCTCGGTCTGGCACGAGACGCCCTGCCCTGACCCGCCGCCAACGGGCGGCGGAGAAAGGGGATACGGTGACTCGGCTAAACACTTGGGTCTGAGGTTGCCGCTGTCAACCTCGAACGGGGGAGGGTCGGAGCACTATAACTTGTTATAGCCCTTACACGTACCAGCCGCCGACCCTGCCGCGTAGGGGTTTGACCCGTCACGACATTGATCGAGCAAACGCGTCCCGCCGGGCTGCGGCACGGACGCAGAAAGGGCGGACCGTCCGGCCCGCCCTCTGCAGTCTGCAGTCTCGCAACCACTCGCAACTCGGCGTCTCGCAACTGCCCTGCTCTCTGCCCCCTGCTATCTCACTTCTTTGAGGTTGGCATTGACCTGTTCCCAGTTGACCACGTTCCACCACGCCGCGATGTAGTCCGCCCGCCGGTTCTGGTACTTCAGGTAGTAGGCGTGCTCCCACACGTCGAGGCCGAGGATCGCCGCCTTCTTTTCCATCGCGGGGTTGTCCTGGTTCGGGGTGCTCATGATGGCGAGCTTGCCGCCCTCGAAGATCAGCCATGCCCAGCCCGAGCCGAACCGGCCCATCGCCGCCGCCGCGAACTGCTCCTTGAACTTGTCGAAGCCCCCGAAGCTCTTGTCGATCAGGCCCGCGACGTCGCCCTTCGGCGTACCGCCCGCCCCCTTGGCCATCAACTTCCAGAACGCGGTGTGGTTCCAGTGCCCGCCGCCGTTGTTGCGGACCGCCGTGCGGACCGTTTCCGGCACCTTGTCGAGATTGGCGAGCAGCTCGCTCAGCCCCTTCTTCTGCCATTCGGGCGCCTTCTCGAGCGCCGTGTTGAGGTTGGTGACGTAGGCCTGGTGGTGCTTGCCGTGGTGGATCTGCATGGTCTGCGCGTCGACGTGCGGCTCCAGCGCGTCGAACGCGTACGGCAGCGCCGGAAGCGAATACGGATGCGACATGTTAACGTTTCCTTTGTCCGGGAAGTGACCGAAAGATTCCGGGGCGACGACGTTCGCGCAACTGCGAGCCAACGGGCGGCGCCCGGTGTGCGTAACTCACCGGATGGCTCTCAGATACACGCTCTCGACCAGGGTCTCTTCCGTGCGCCACGCCGCGCTGTCCGCCGTCCTCGCCGTCCTGGCCTGTGCCTGCCGCAAGGACGCCCCCCCGCCACGGCCCACCGTGCCCGTCACCGTCGCGCGCGTCGAACAGCGATCCGTGCCCCAGGAGATCAGCGCGATCGGCACCGTGACGCCGATCCAGACGGTGGCGGTGCGCGCCCAGGTGAGCGGCACGCTGGTCCGGGTGGCGTTCCAGGAGGGGGACGAGGTGCAGCCGGGGCAGCTGCTCTTCCAGATCGACTCGCGGCCCTTTCAGGCGGCGCTGGACCAGGCGCTGGCCAACCTGGCGAAGGACCGCGCGCAGCTGGTCAACGCCCGGCAGGAGGTGTCCCGCTACCAGCAGCTGGTGCAGAACGACCTGGCGACGCAGGAGCAGTTCGACCAGTTCAAGGCCAACGCCGACGCGGCGGCAGCGGCGGTGACGGCCGACTCGGCGGCGGTGCAGACGGCGCGCCTCAACCTCGAGTACACCACCATCCGGGCCCAGATCGCGGGCCGCACCGGCAGCCTGCTGCTCCGGGAGGGCAACCTCGTGCCGATCAACGGGGCGACGCCGCTCGTGGTGGTCAACCAGATCCGCCCCATCGCGGTCAGCTTCTCGGTGCCCCAGAAGTACCTCGACGACATCCAGCGCTTCCGCGCCCAGGGCCCGCTCGCGGTCGAGATCCGACCGTCGGACGACACCACCGCCGTGCTGCGGGGTAATCTCACGTTCCTCAACAACCAGGTGGACACCACCACGGGGACGATCCAGCTCAAGGCCACCTTCGCCAACGCCGACCGGAAGCTCTGGCCCGGCGAGTTCGTGGTCGTGCGCCTCGTGCTGAGCGTCGACCGCGACGCGCTGACGATTCCCTCGCAGGCGGTGATGCAGGGGCAGAACGGGACCTACGTCTACCTGGTGACCCCGGACCGTTCGGTGCGCGCCCAGGACGTGACGGTCGGCCGGTCGGCGGGCGACTTCGTGGTGATCGAGAAGGGGCTCACCACCGGGCAACAGGTGGTGACCGACGGCCAGCTCAGGCTGGTGCCCGGCGCCAGGGTGGAGATCAAGGCCGGCAGCGACTCCGGTAGCGGCGCGGCGGCCGGCGGCGGCGCGGTGCCCGGGGGTGGCCTGTGACCATCTCCGGCGGGTTCATCAAGCGGCCCGTGATGACCACGCTGGTCATGACGGGCATCCTGCTGTTCGGGGTGATGGGCTACCGGCTCCTGCCGGTGAGCGACCTGCCCAACGTGGACTTCCCGACCATCTCGGTCAGTGCCAGCCTCCCCGGCGGCAGCCCGGAGACCATGGCGGCCGCGGTCGCGACACCGCTCGAGAAGCAGTTCTCGACCATCGCCGGCATCGATCAGATGACGTCGACCAGCACGCAGGGCAACACCAACATCACGCTGCAGTTCAGCCTGGACCGGGACATCGACGCCGCGGCGGCGGACGTGCAGTCGATGATCGCCAAGACGCTGCGCCAGCTGCCGCTGGGGATTCTGCCACCGAGCTACCAGAAGGTGAATCCGGCGCAGGCGCCGATTCTGTTTCTCGCGCTCACGTCGGCCTCGCTCCCGTTGACGACGCTGGACGAGTACGCCGAGACCTATCTCGCGCAGCGCATGTCGATGGTGCAGGGCGTCGCGCAGGTGCAGGTGTTCGGCTCGATGAAGTACGCCGTCCGCATCCGGGTGGACCCGCGGGCGATGGCGTCGCGTGGCGTGGGGATCGACGAGGTGTACAACGCCATCAACAACGCCAACGTCAACCTGCCGACCGGGATCTTGTGGGGCCTGCACAAGGCCTTCACGGTCCAGGCCAACGGCCAGCTCGCCGACGCCAAGGAGTTCGCGCCGATGGTCGTGGCGTACCGGAACGGCTCCCCGGTACGGCTCGAGGACATCGCCCAGGTCGTGGACAGCGTGCAGAACGCGCAGCAGGCGAGCTGGTTCAACGGGGTGCGGGGCATCGTGATGGCGGTGCAGCGCCAGCCGGGAACCAATACGGTGCAGGTCGCCAGCGACGTCAAGACGCTGCTCAAGAAGCTCCAGGCGCAGATGCCGCCGTCGGTCGAGGTGCAGACCCTCTACGACCGCTCGCTCTCGATCCACAACTCGGTGAACGACGTCAAGGCCACGCTGCTGCTGACGCTGTGCCTCGTGGTGATGGTGATCTTCCTCTTCCTCAGGAACGTCTCGGCCACGGTCATCCCGAGTCTCGCTCTGCCGATGTCCATCGTCGGCACGTTCGCGGTCATGTACCTGCTGGGCTACAGCCTCGACAACCTCTCACTGATGGCGCTGACGCTCTCCGTGGGCTTCGTGGTGGACGACGCGATCGTGATGCTCGAGAACATCGTGCGCCACCTCGAGATGGGCAAACCGGTGATGCAGGCGGCCTTCGACGGCTCGGCGGAGATCGGGTTCACGATCCTCTCGATGACGATGTCGCTGGTCGCGGTGTTCATCCCGGTGCTGTTCATGGGCGGCATCATCGGCCGCCTGTTCCACGAGTTCGCCGTCACGATCGGCGTGGCCATCCTCGTCTCGGGCTTCGTGTCGCTCACGCTGACGCCGATGATGTGCAGCCGCTTCCTGCGTGCCGCGAAGGAACAGCAGCATGGCCGGCTGTTCCAGTGGTCGGAGCACGTGTGGGAACGCACCATCCACGCCTACGACGTGAGTCTCCGGTGGGTGATGCAGCGGCGCCGCCAGACGATGATCTTCTCCGGGGCGATCCTGGTCGCCACGGTCGTGCTGTTCATGAAGGTCCCCAAGGGCTTCCTCCCCAGCGAAGACACCGAGCAGATCTCCGGCACCACCGAGGCGGCCGAGGGAACCGGTTACGACGAGATGGTGCGGCACCAGCAGCAGGTGGCCGCGATCGTCAAGCGCGACCCCAACGTCCTCGACTTCATGTCGTCGGTCGGCGGCGGCAACCAGGGACGCCTGTTCATCCATCTCAAGCCGCGCGCCGATCGCAAGCTGAGCGCCGACCAGGTGATCCGGGAGTTGCAGCCCAAAGTGGCCCAGATCCCGGGGATGCGGGTTTACCTCCAGAACCCGCCCCCGATCAGCGTCGGCGGCCGCGTTTCGAAGGCGCTGTACCAGTTCACGCTCCAGGGCGCCGACATCGACGCGCTCTACCAGTACGCGGGGATCCTGCAGACGAAGATGAGCGCCTCGCCGCTGCTCCAGAACGTGACCAGCGACCTGCAGATCAGGAATCCGCAGGTGAACGTCGAGATCGACCGCGACCGGGCCGCCGCGCTCGGCCTCAACGCCGCTCAGATCGAGAACGCCTTGGCCGACGCCTATGGCCAGGCCCAGATCTCGACCATCCTGACGCCCAACAACCAGTACTGGGTCATCATGGAGCTGATGCCCCAGTACCAGCGCGACATGACGGCGCTCAACCTGCTGTACGTGCTGAACGACAAGGGCGTGCTGGTCCCGCTCGGGTCCGTCGCCACGCTGACCCAGGACGTGGGCCCGCTCTCGGTCAACCACTCCGGCCAGCTGCCGTCGGTGACGATGTCGTTCGACGCCAAGCCCGGCGTCGCGCTGGGACAGGCGGTGGCCGAGGTGCAGGGGATCGCGCGGCAGGTGCTGCCGTCCTCCATCGCCACCCAGTTCGCCGGCACGGCCCAGGCCTTCCAGTCCAGCCAGGCGGGCCTGGTCTTCCTGCTGGTGCTGGCGATCTCGGTGATTTACCTGGTGCTGGGGGTGCTGTACGAGAGCTTCGTCCACCCGCTGACGATCCTCTCGGGGCTGCCGTTCGCCGGTTTCGGGGCGCTGCTGACGCTGCTGATCTTCCGCGTGGACCTGTCGGTGTACGCGTTCGTCGGCATCATCATGCTGGTGGGACTGGTGAAGAAGAACGCCATCATGATGATCGACTTCGCCCTGGACGCGGAGCGCACCGAAGGGAAGGCCCCGGCCGACGCGATCGTCCAGGCCTGCCTGATCCGCTTCCGCCCGATCATGATGACGACCATGGCGGCGCTGATGGCGACGCTGCCGATCGCGCTGGGCCTCGGCGCGGGCGCCGAGTCGCGGCGGCCGCTCGGCCTGGCGGTGGTGGGCGGGCTCGCGTTCTCGCAGGTCGTGACCCTGTACGTGACGCCGGTGGTCTACACGTACATGGACAGGTTCCAGCACTGGCTGGGGCGGGTCTTCGGGGGCGTCATCAGGACGCAGGCGGCTGCGGAAGCGCTGCCGGCGACGGCGGGAGCGGACTGAGGCAGGTGGTAGGTGGTAGGTGGTAGGTGGTGGCCAAGCAAGCGCCGCACCGGTTCACCACGTACAACCGACCGGCTATCGACGTTTCAGCTTCTTCCCAGCACCGGCCCTTCGCTCTCCTTCGGCGGCATCAGGTGGATGACCTGGAGGCGGCAGTTGTTGAGCCGCTGGTAGATCACCTGGGCCAGCCGCTCCATGAAGATGAAGCCGAAGCGCGGGTGTGCCTCGAGGTACTCCAGCAGCGCATCGGCGTCCACCGCGACCACCTCGGTCTTCTCCGACGCCTTGGCGCGCATCGCGCGGGTCCGGGGGGCGATCAGCGAGCCGAAGCCGAACAGGTCGCCCGGCTCGCCGGTGAGAAACCACACCTCCGTGCCCGGCGAGACCTCGAAGCCCTGGCGGATCCGCCCCTTGAGGATGATGTAGGCGGTGCGCCCTTCCTCGTCCCGGTCGAACAGGACGCGTCCGGCCTCGAACGTCTCCCGGCGCGCGAAGGTCGCGATGTCGGCGAGGGCCTGGTCGTCGAAGCCGACGAAGAAGTCGGACCGCTTGAGGTCGTCAATCATGGTGTCCCTCCTTCAGTGCACCGAGCAGGAGACGCACGGGTCGTAGGCGCGGACCAGCATCTCGAGCCCGTGGGCGATCTCCGGCGACGGCCGGCCCACCAGCGACGGCAGGAAGGCGCGCATGTCCGCCTCGATGGACGCCAGGTTCTGGCTGGTAGGGATGATGCAGTTGGCGGCGGCGAGGCGGCCGTCCGCGCCGATGGTGTAGTCGTGCACGAGCGTGCCGCGCGGCACCTCGACCATCCCGACCCCGCGTCCCCCCTCGGGCCGCGTCGGCCGCGCCGGCTCCTCCGGCGCCGGATCCGCCAGGAGCGAGCTGACCGCCTCCACCGCCTCCTGGTGCGCCTGCACCGACTCCACCAGCTGCGCGGCGACGAAGTCGAACGGGTTGCCGGAGCCCGGGCGCAGGCCCAGCCGCCGCGCGGCGTCCCGGGCCCGCGGGTGCAGCCGGTCGTGCGCCAGCGCATAGCGGGCCAGCGCGCCCACGCGGATCGTGCCGCCCCCCCCGGTCCCGCGCACGTGCTTCGAGGCGGAGTGGTCCACCAGGTACTCGTGGAGCACGTCGCCGTACGCCTCGGGCGCCGTGACGGTGCCGGACGTCGAATGCAGCGGACCGCCCATCATCGGGTACGCCCCGCCCGGCTCCAGCGCCGCCAGCAGCTCGGTGCTCCGCTCCACCTGCGGCCACGACAGGGCGGCGAACAGCTCCACCAGCGCGTCGAGGTCCTCCTCCGCCGCGATCAGCTGCTCCTGGAGGGCGCGCAGCTCGGACCGGTCGGGCCAGTGCCCCATCCACCCGGCGTGGTACGAGATCGGCATCACGTGCCGCCCGCTCACCGTGCAGCAGACGTCGTTCGCGAGCCGCTTGAGGCGGAGCGCCCGCTTCACGACGTCGGGATGGCTGCCCACCAGCGGCACGATCGACGGCACGCCGAGCGCGTCGGGCGCCACCAGGAAGCAGACGTGGAGCACGTGCGACTGCAGCCACTCTCCCGCCATGTTCAGCCGGCGCACCACGCGCAGCTTCGGCCCGGGCGTGATGCCGAGGGCGGCCTCGACCGCGTGCACCGACGCGGTGGCGTGGCCCACCGAGCAGATCCCGCAGATCCGGCAGGCGATGCGCGGGGCCTCGTCGTAGGGACGGCCCCGGAGCAGCGCCTCGAAGAAGCGCGGCGCTTCCACGATCTCGAGGTCGCACCGCCGGATCGTGTCGCCCTCGAGGTCCACCACGATGTTGCCGTGGCCCTCGATGCGGGTTACGTGGCGGACGACGACGGCACGGTTGGCTCCCATGCCTGGCGCACCTCGCGATAGTTGTTGAACAGCTCGAGCTTCTCGGCCGCCGTGGCGCGGGGCAGCCCGTGGCGGAGGAACGCTTCGCCCAGCGCCTCGAAGTTCGGCACGTCGTGGAAGCCGCGGCACGCCTCGCAGGGTGCGCCGTACGCGGGGCAGACGGCGCCGCAGCCCGCGCGGGCGACCGAGCCCAGGCACGCGACGCCGGCCTCCAGCAGGCAGGGCGTGCCCCGGAGCGTGCACTCCACGCACACGGCGTGGGGCGGCACGAAAGGGACGGTGCCGGCCAGCAGCGAGCGCACGGCCTCGAGGAACTCGGGCCGGTCGATCGGACAGCCCCGGATCTCGTAGTCGACCTGCACCACCGCGGCGAGCGGGCTCGCGTCCGGCAGCGCGGCGAACACCCCGTCCTCGCGGCCCTCGTACACCTCGCGCGCCAGCTCAGTCAGCGGGCGCCGGTTGCGGATCGCGTTCACGCCGCCCAGGCAGGCGCAGGCCCCGATGGCCACGAGGATCCGGGCGTGGCCGCGAACCTCCCGCAGCTCGGCCACGTCCTCCGGACGGATCACCGAGCCCTCGACGAACGCGATGTCATAGTCGTCGCGCCGGTCGTCCATGGCCTCGCGGAAGTTCACCACTTCGACCGCGCCCAGGAGATCGAGCAGCACGTCCTCCACCGAGAGCACCTGCAGCTGGCACCCCTCGCAGGAGCCGAACGAGAAGAACGCGACCCGGGGCCGCATCACACCACCTCCCGCAGGCCGCGCACCTCGCGCCAGCTCACCAGCGGCCCCTCGCAGCACAGGTAGTGCCCGTCCATCTGGCAGTTGCCGCACAGGCCCAGCCCGCACTTCATCCGGCGCTCCAGCGTGAGCCAGACGTTGTGCTCGTACAGGCCCATCGCCAGCAGGCGCCGCAGGCAGTGGCGGTACATCACCGGCGGCCCGCACAGGAACGCGACCGTGCGGGCGCTGTCGAGGGCGAGGCCGTCCAGCAGCGAGGTGATGACCCCGATGCGCCCGTCCCAGCCCTCGCGCGCCGCATCCACCGTGAGGTGCACGTGGACGTCGTCCTGCCGCGAGGCCCACACCAGCAGGTCGGTGCGGAACAGCAGCTCGTCGGGGCTGCGCGCGCCCACCAGCAGGTCGATGCGCCCGAACCGGTCGCGGCGCCCGAGCGCGCGGCGCACGAACGAGCGCAGCGGCGCCAGGCCGAGGCCGCCCGCCAGGAGGACCAGGTTCGACTCCTCGAACTGGTCCCATTCGACGCGCCGCCCGTACGGCCCGCGGACGTACAGCAGGTCGTTCGCCTGCAGCCGGGTGATCAGGTTCGTCAGCCGGCCGACGCGGCGGATCAGCATCTCGAAGCAGCCCTCCGCCGTCCCCTCGCCCGGCAGCGCGGCCAGCGAGAACGGCGCCTCGCCGATGCCGGGCACGGAGACCATCACGAACTGGCCCGGCTCGGGCGCGAAGCCCGCCGGCGCCTCCACCACGAAGTGGACGTCCCGGGCGTTGTGCGCGACGGCCGACACGATGCGGCAGGGCTGGGGGATCATCGAGGCCTGGGCCATCAGGGCGCTCTCCCCACCTGCACGAAGATGTCCCGGATCGAGATGCGCGTCGGGCAGTGCGTGGCGCAGCGCCCGCAGCCGGTGCAGCCCACGATCCCGTACCGCTCCGGCATGTACTTGCCCTTGCGGAAGATCCGGTAGCGCAGCTGCTGCGCCCGCGTCGGCCGGAAATCGTGGCCGCCGGCCACCCGCGAGAAGCCCGGCACCTGGCACCCGGTCCACGCGCGGGTCCGCGTCCCGTCGCCGCCGCCCAGCGACGCCCGATCGCTGACGTCGAAGCAGGTGCACGTCGGGCACACCAGGTTGCAGCGCCCGCAGGAGAGACACCGGTCGGCCGTCGCCTCCCACAGGATGTCCGACTCCGCCGCCTTGAGCGACGTCGCGAGCCGCTCCGGCGCGAACTGCAGCTGCGCGGGGAACGCCTCGGGCCTGGCGCGGAGCCGCTTGCGCAGCGCCACCAGCTCCTCCGGCGTCGCCGCTTCGAGCGCCGTCACGTCCTTGAGGACCTCGCGGCCGCGGGCCGACTGGACCCGTGCGAGGAACACGCTCCCGACGTCCCACAGGTACAGCGACGCGGGACTCTCGTTCTCGAGGCTGCCCATGTCGCGGCAGAACGATTCCGGGAGGCACGGCGTCCAGCAGGCGAGACCGACGACGAAGGAGCGGTCGAGCCGCCCCGGCACCAGCCGGTCGCGGCAGCTGGACTCGTGGAAGGCGCGCAGCACCCGGAGGGCCGTGAGGTCACAGCCGTGCACGCCGACGAGCGCGACCGGCCGCTCGGTCCCGGGCTCGTCGAAGACGAAGCGCCCGTCACCACCCCGGCGGTAGTGGAACAGCGTCTCGCGGGGCGGGGCGAAGAACTGGCGGGGCGGCAGCATGGTCGTGGGATAGTCGAGCGCGAGCGGCATGCCGGGTCGAACGTCCGTCCAGGCCCACGTCCCCCCGTGCTTCACGGGCCCCACGACCCGGTAGTCGCGCCCCAGCCGCTCGATCAGGCCATCCAGCCGCTCCCGCGGGAGCCGGTAGATCTCGTTGTCCATTCAACTACGAGAGAGCGCAATGAGCGTGCCGGGGGGCGCGGAGGCGTGGTTCGTCCATCAAGCACTGCGGACGGGATACGGCGTGAATGGAGTCGTGATTGACAGGGCCTAGCCGCCGGCGTGTCCCTGAATGTCCCTCGACTCGACGATTCGCACTCCCGGCGCGCCCTCGACGGCCGAGCGCACCAGCGCCGCCGCCACCGACGCCGCGCGCACCGGCTTGAAGCGTCGCGGCACGAGCCACCCGAGGTGCGCGAAGATCCGCTCGCCGAGGCGGAACTCCTCGCGCTCGCCGAGCAGGAGCGACGGCCGCACGATGGTCACGCCCGGATAGCCAAGGGCGAGCACGGCCTCTTCCAGCTCGCCCTTGACCCGGTTGTAGAAGATCCGCGAGCGGGCGTCGGCCCCGAGCGCGCTCACGAGCAGGAACTGCCGCGCGCCCCGCTCGCGCGCGAGCCTCGCGACCGCGAGCGCATAGCCGTAGTCCACCCGGCGGAACCGCTCCTGCGATCCGGCCTGTCGCATCGTCGTGCCGAGGGCGCAGAACACCGCGTCGGCGTCCACGAGCGACGCCGCGGCCTCGAGATGATCGAAGTCCACGACGTGGGCCTCGACCTTGGCCGGCGGCGACGGCAGGGGTCGCCGGGCGAGGACGATGATCCGGGTGCAGGCCGGCTCGTCGACGAGGAGCTTGAGCATCTCGCGGCCGACGAGGCCGGTGGCACCGACGAGGAGAGCGCGCATAGGGGGACCCGAGACCGGCGGCTTACTTCAGCTCCGCCCGCAGGAATGCCACCGTCGCCGGCCACGCCGCCTGCGCCGCCTTCAGGTTCGCTCCGTTCCTCCCCGCCTGGTCGCGCAAGAACCCGTGCCCCGCTCCCTCGTAGACGTGGGGCTCGTAGCGCTTGCCGAGGCGCTGCATCGCCGCGCGCGCAGGCTCGACGGTGCTGGTCACGCGAGCGTCGTCGCCGCCGTAGAAGCCGTAGACCGGAGCGTGGATCCGTGCCATCGCGTCGTCGGCCGGCGGCGTGCCGTAGTAGACGGCCGCGGCCCCCAGGTCCGGCCAGCTCGTGGCGAACGCGAAGCTGGTCGAGCCACCCCAGCAGAAGCCGACGCTCCCGGCGACCTTGCGGGCGGCCGGCTGCGCCATCGCGTACTCGCCCGCCGCCCGCAGCCGGCGCTGCACCTCGTCGGGCTTCAGCGCCTGGATCAGCGCGATGGCGCCCTGCCGGTCCACCGACGACGTGCCGCCGCCGTTCGGGCCTTTGCCCGTGAGCAGGTCCGGCGCGATGGCGATGAAGCCCTCGGCCGCGAGCTGGTCGCTGACCGCGCGGATCCAGTCGGTGAGGCCGAAGATCTCGTGGATCACCACCACCACCGGCGCCCGGTCGCTCCGCTCCGGGTACACGATCCACGCCTTCACGCTGTCGCCGCCGCCCGCGTCGTAGGCCACCCACTCGCCGTGGCGAGGGGACGCATTGAGCCGAGCCACGGCGCTGTCCTCGCCCGGCGGCAGCCCCTGCGCCGCGGCGGCGCCGGCCGGCACGGCCAGGAGCGAGAGGACCGTCTTGAGGATTCCCCGCTTCGGCATAGACTACCTCCTCTTCCCGGAACGTCGAGGTTCGGATGCGCATCGCCGTCGGCACCAGCGGCTATGCCTACAAGGAATGGAAGGGCACGTTCTACCCCGCGGACCTGCCGGCCGACGGGATGCTGCGATACTACGGCGAGCGGTTCGGGACGGTGGAGATCAACAACACCTTCTACCGGATGCCCTCGGAGAAGATCCTGCTCGCCTGGGCCGCCGAGGTGCCCGAGAGCTTCACCTTCGTGCTGAAGGCGTCGCAGAAGATCACCCACTTCAAGCGCCTGAAGGACGTGTCCGGCGAGGTCGAGTACTTCCTGCGCGTCGCCAACGTGCTCGGCCCCAGGCTGGGCCCGACCCTGTTCCAGCTGCCCCCCAACCTCAAGAAGGACCTGCCGCGCCTGGTGGACTTCCTCGCGCTGGTGCCGCGGGCCTGGCGCGCCGCCTTCGAGTTCCGTCACGCCTCCTGGTTCGACGACGAGGTCTTCACCGCACTCAGGGGCCACAACGCCTCGCTGTGCGTCGCCGATGCGGACCCCGCGGAGGAAGGCGACAAGGAGGCGCTGCAGGTCCCGTTCGTCGCCACCGCCGATTGGGGATACCTCCGGCTGCGGCGTGCCGGCTACACCGCGGCGGACCTCGCCGGGTGGGCCGGGCGGGTGACGTCGCAGGCCTGGAAGGACGCCTTCGTGTTCTTCAAGCACGAGGAGGCCGGCGCGGGACCCAAGCTCGCCGCCCAGTTCACAGCGCTCCTGCCCAGGAGCTGAGGGCGTCCGCCAGCTCGTCCAGCACCGCGGCCGCGTCGCGGCCCGAGGACCTGGGCACGGCGAAGGAGTGATTGGCGCCCTCCACGAGGTGGAGCGTGGCGCGCGGGCCGAGCCCGCGCACCACCGGCTCCAGCAGGTCCAGCCCCGCGAACTCGTCGCGCGTGCCCTGCAGGAACAGCATCGGCACGGCGACGCGGGCCAGGTGCTCCGCGCGCTCCGTGCCCGGCTTGCCCGGCGGGTGGAGCGGAAAGCCGAGAAAGGCGAGGCCGCGCACCCCGGGCAGCGGCGATGCGGCGGCCGCCGTCGAGGTCATCCGTCCGCCGAACGACTTGCCGCCGGCCACGAGCGGCAGCCCCGGAAGATCGGCGCCGGCCCGCTCCACCGCCGCGCGGACCGTGGCCGCGGCCACGGCCGGCGGATCGGGCCGACCCTTCCGGGCCTCCATGTACGGAAACTGGTAGCGGAAGGACGCGACCCCGCGCGCGGCCAGGCGCGCCGCGACGCCCTCGAGGAACGGGTGCTTCATCCCCGCCCCGGCCCCGTGCGCGAGCACGCAGCCCACCCGCGCGCCCGCGGGCCTGGTCAGCAGCGACGACACCGTCCCCGAGCCCGGCACCTCGAAGCTGCCGGGCGTAGCGGCCGCGCCGGGAACGCCCGCGGCGGATCCGGCCGTCACCTGCGCCCCGCCCGCGCCGCAGGCCGCTTCGCCCGCGCCGCGTCCAGCCGTTCCTTGAGACGCCCGAGCGCCGCCACGAGGTCGGGCGCGAGGCCCAGGACCGGCAGCAGCGGGTCGCCGCGCAGCTTCTCCATCCGCGCCGGCATCGTCCTGATGGTGAACTGCGCCAGGCTGAGCTTCGGCCCGACCTCGCTCCATGCCAGCGGCGCCGAGACCAGGGCCCCCGGCACCGGCCGCACGCTGTAGGGCGCGGCGAGCAGGCGCCCGTGGCCGTTCTGCACGTAGTCGAGATACACGCGGCCGTCCCGCTTCGAGACCTGGCGGGTGATGGTGGCGATGTCCGGCAGCTCGGCGGCCACCACCCGCGCCAGCAGGCCGCCCAGGGTCCGCGCCTGCTCGAAGGTGCATTGGCGGCCGAGCGGCACCAGCACGTGGAGCCCGGTGGAGCCGCTGGTCTTCACGAAGCAGGGCAGCGCGATCTCGTCGCACATCGCGTGGACCGCCCGCGCCACCGTCACCACGTGCTCGAACGGCGCGTCCTTGGGATCGAGGTCGAGGATGCACCAGTCCGGCGTCTCCAGCGTCGCGACCCGGCTCCCCCAGACGTGCAACGGGATCGCGGCCATGTTCGCGATGTAGAGCAGCGAGGCCTCGCCGTCGCACACGAAATAGTTCAGCTCCCGCTGCGACTCCGCGCTCCACATCCGCACGGTACGCACGAAATCGTGCGCGTAGGCCGGCGCATCCTTCTGGAAGAACGACTTGCCCTCGATCCCGTCGGGGTAGCGCGTCAGCACCAGCGGGCGGTCCTCGAGAAACGGCAGCAGCCAGGGCGCGATGGCGCGATAGAACTCGATCAGGTCGGCCTTGGTGTAGCCCTCGCGCGGCCAGAAGACCTTGTCCAGGTTGGTGAACGTGAAGGCTGGTGGTGGGTGGTGGGTGGTGGGTGGTAGTGAAGGGGCCTCTTCCACGGCCGACAACCCACCACCTACGCCCTGCCGCACGCACTCCGATGCCTGTTTATCACTCCGGAACCTCAGGAACGCCGGCTGCCTGAGCAGCCCGTCCGGACTCCACTCCAGGAACCGCACCTCCGCCACCAGGCGCGGCTCGACCCACACGTGCTCCCTGCCGGCGGGGACGGCGCCGCCGCACGGCGGGTCCGGGCGCCGCGAGCCCTCGAGCGCCGCGGCGTACTCCTCCAGCTGGCCGGTGTCGAAGCCGGTGCCCACGCGCCCCGCGTAGACGAGCGCGCCGCCGGGCCGGTCGTACATCGCGAGGTGCAGCGCGCCGAAGCCCACGCGCGAGCCCTTGGGCCGCGTGAAGCCGACCACCACGAAGTCGTCGGTGCGCTCCGCGCGCACCTTGAGCCACGCCGGCGACCGGCCCGCGCGGTACGGCGCGTCGGCCTTCTTGGCCACGATGCCCTCGAGCCCCAGCTTCGTCACCTGCGCGTATACCGCCACGCCGTCGGTCTCGAAGTGCTCGAGGTAGCGCAGCGGGCCGACCTCGGGCACCACGGTCCGCAGCAGCTGCTTCCGCTCCACCAGCGGCAGGCCCCGCGCGTCGAAGCCCTCGGCCGCGACCAGGTCGAACAGGAACAGCGACGCCGGCTGCTCCACCGACCAGCGGCGGACGTCGGTGGCGCGGGACATCCGCGCGCGCTCGCCGAGGCGGTGGAAGCTGGGGCGGCCCGCGTCGTCGTACACCACCAGCTCGCCGTCCATCACCAGGTCCGCATAGGGCAGCGCCGCCAGCGACCGCACCACTTCGGGGAACGCCGCCGAGAGGTCGTTGCCGTTGCGCGTGGTGAGCTTCCCTTCCCCGCCTTCGCGCGACGCCAACATCCGGTAGCCGTCGAGCTTCAGCTCGAAGATCCAGCCCGGCTTGCTGAACGGCTCGTCGCGCGGCTCGGCGAGCATCAGCTCCACGTCCTTCGCCCGCAGCTTCCGGCGCGGGGCGCCGAGCCGCTCCAGCGACGCCCGCAGCGGCGCCGCCACGTCGGTGCGCGCCTTGAGCACCTCGACCGGCAGGCCGGACAGCACCGAGCCGGCCGGAAACACCGTGCCGTCGCCGGTCGTCATCTGCGCGTCGCGTTCCTTGATCAGCAGCCAGTCCTTGTGGCTCTTCTTGATCTTCACCAGCGTCCAGCGGCCTTTGAGCTTGTAGCCGCGGAGGTCGAAGAGCAGCTTGCCCTTCTCCAGCCCCGCGTGCGGGTCCTCGACCGGGACCCACATCCCGCGATCCCACACGATCACCGCGCCCGCGCCGTAGTTGCCTTCGGGGATGATGCCTTCGAAGTCGCCGTACTCGAGCGGGTGGTCCTCGACCATCACCGCCAGCCGCTTGTCGGCCTGGTTGCGCGAGGGCCCCTTGGGCACGGCCCACGAGCGCAGCACCCCGTCCATCTCGAGCCGGAGGTCGAAGTGCAGCTGCCTAGCCGCGTGCTGGTGCACGACGAACAGGTGGCCGCCCCGCGGGACGGCCGCGACGATGCCGGACGGCTCCGGCGTGGCGTCGGCGGAACGCTTGGCGCGATAAGCGCTTAGCGCATCGGCGGCCGGCTTCCTGGTTGCGCCCATGGTTGAGAATTCTTATCATACCGCCCCCTATGCCAGCGCGTCCAATCGGTTCGGCCACGATCTCGTTCGGCCTGGTGTCGCTGCCGATCAAGCTGTTCTCGGCCAGCGAGTCCCAGGCGGGCGTCACGTTCAACTGGCTGCACAAGGCGTGCGGCTCGCGCCTCAAGCAGCAGTACGTGTGTCCCAAGGACGGCGCGAAGGTCGAGAAGGACGAGATGGTGAAGGGGTACGAGTTCTCCAAGGGCCAGTACGTGCTGTTCACGCCGGACGAGCTGAAGGCGATGGGCGAGGAGTCCACGGGCGCGGTGGACATCCAGGAGTTCGTGCCGGCCGAGCAGGTGGACCGGCTGTGGCTCGACAAGGCGTACTTCCTCGGCCCGGACAAGGGCGGCGAGCGCGCGTACAAGCTGCTGGCGGAGGCGCTCAAGGTCACCAAGCGCGCGGCGCTCGGCCAGTTCGCGTCCCGGGGCAAGCAGTACCTGGTGATGGTGCGCCCGCTGGGGGCCGGGCTGGTGATGGAGCAGCTGCACTACGCGGACGAGATCCGCGACATCGCCGAGGTGCCGATCCCCGAGGGCGAGGTGAAGCAGGCCGAGCTGGCGCTCGCCATGCAGATCGTCCAGCAGGGCGCGTCCGACACGTTCCAGCCGGCGAAGTACGAGGACAACGTCAAGAAGCGGATGCTCGACAGCATCCAGCGCAAGGTCGAGGGCCAGGAGATCACCTCCGAGCCGGCCGCGGCGCCGGAGACCCAGATCATCGACCTGATGGAGGCGCTGAAGGCGAGCCTGGCGAAGGGCGCGGGCGCCAGGGGCGAGGCGGCCGAGGCGGAGGAGCGCAAGCCGGCCAAGCGGGCGCCGCGCCTCAAGCTGGAGAAGCCCGCCGAGACGGCGAAGCGGAAACGGAAGGTCTCGTAACCGCGCTCCGATGAAGGGCTACGCGACGCGAGACGTCGCCAGGCTCCTCGGTCTCACCATCTCCCAGGTGCGGGCGTTCGCCCGCAGCGGCTTCCTCGCTCCCGACCGCGGTCCACGCGGGGAGTTGCGCTTCTCGTTCCCGGACCTCGTGCTGCTCCGCACCGCCAAGGGGCTGGCCGCCTCGCGCGTGCCCGCGCGCCGCATCCGCCGCGCGCTGCGCATCCTGAAGCGGCAGCTGCCCGCGGGCCGGCCGCTCTCGGCGGTGCGGATCTCCGCCGACGGCGACCGGCTGGTGGTGCGCGAGGGGACGACCGCCTGGAACCCGGAGTCCGGGCAGATCCAGCTCGACTTCGCGGTGGCCGATCTGGCGAGCCGGGCGGCGCCGCTGGCCCGGCAGGCCGCGCGCGCGGCGCGGGTCGCGGCCGAGCCGCTGGCCGCGGACGAGTGGTACGACCTCGGCTTCGACCTCGAGGCCGTGGACCTCGAGGAGGCGCGGGACGCGTACCGCCGCGCGCTGGAGCTCGATCCCGACCACAGCGACGCGCACGTCAACCTCGGCCGTCTGCTCCAGGAAGGGGGCGACGCCGCCGAGGCCGTGGCGCACTACCGCCTGGCCCTCGAGCGGAACGCGCGGCACGCCACGGCGTGGTACGACCTGGGGATCGCGCTGGAGGACCTGAGGCGGCGCGCCGACGCCATCCGGGCCTACGAGCGGGCGATCGCCGTCGATCCCAAGCTCGCCGACGCGTACTTCAACCTGTCGCGCCTCTACGAGGAGGCCGGCAAGCGCGCCGCCGCGCTGCGCAGTCTCAGCCGCTACCGGCTGCTCGCCGGGCGGGAGACGGGCTGACCGCGCGCCGCGCTCCGCCCGGCCGCCAAGCGCGTGCGGACGGGACCACCTCGTGATAGGTTCCGTGCCATGATCATTCCCTCGAACGTGCCGTCGCAGCTGCCGTCTCCGCGGGTGCAGGAGCTGGGACAGAAGCTCGCGCTCGCCATCTCGGAGTTCCGGCAGCGCTACCCCGACGTCAGCGAGGACGAGGTCCGCCAGGCCGCGCGGCTCGCCACCAACGTGGTGGCCACGCCCCGGCGGGTCGCCACCGGCCTGACCGCGGCGCTCGTGGCCGCGCTCGTGGCGGGGGGCGGACTGGTGTGGCTGGACAGCGCCTCGTCCGGAGGAGGCCACCTGGGCGTGGACCTCGCGGCGGGCGCCGTGGCGCTGCTGGCCGTCATCGCGGTCGTCCGGAGCCGCGCGCAGGGCTGAATCCCGGGGCCGACCGGGCTCCATCGCTCTTTCGCCACAGGGGTACCCCAGCATGCCGGGAAGGCTGACGAAGACGGGTCAGGTCATCCTCGAGACGGCGACGCCCAAGGCCTCGGCGCTCGGCGCGCTGTGGGCCAGCATCGCGCTGCTGCTCGCCATCGCCCTGATCGACTACCTGATCGGCTACGAGATCCCGATCATGGTGGTGTACCTCGTCCCGGTGTTCGTCGCCACGTGGAACGTGGGCCGCACGCCGGGGATGGTCCTGGCCGTCGCCAGCGCGGTGCTGAGCGTGGGCGGCGACCAGCTGGCCGGAGCGCCGCACCGCACCTGGCTGATCCCCGTCACCATGCTGGTGTTGTGGTCGGTGCTGTTCGTGGTGTTCGTCCTGGTCCTCACCGAGCTCAAGCGCGCGCTCGAGCGGGAGCAGGAGCTGGCGCGCCTCGACGCCCTGACCACCGTCAACAACCGGCGGCACTTCGAGGAGCTGGCCGCGGCCGAGCTGAATCGCGCCAAGCGCAACGGCCGGCCGCTCACGGTGGCCTACGTGGACCTGGACAACTTCAAGCAGGTCAACGACCAGCTCGGCCACGGGGCCGGCGACACGCTGCTCCAGGCGGTGGCCGGCACGATGCAGCACCGGCTGCGGATCACCGACGCGCTGGGCCGGATGGGTGGCGACGAGTTCGCGATCTGCCTCCCGGAGACCGGGGTCGCGGCGGCGCGGACCGTGCTCGACGACCTGCGCCACCAGGTCGTGGCGGCGCTGCCGGAGAACTGCCGGTTCGTGACGATCAGCATCGGCGCGGTCACGTTCGTCAAGCCGCCGATGACCGTGCAGGAGCTGCTCCACCGCGCCGACGAGATGCTGTACGCGGCCAAGCGGGACGGCAAGGACCAGCTGAAGGTCGAGACGGCCTGAGCCGCTAGCGCGGCACCACCATCACTTCGACGTGCGAGGGCGCCCCGGCGGTGCGGTAGACGCGCACCGTCTCGGCCCGGTACGCGCTCGCCGGTGCGAGGAAGATGTTGGGCACGAAGGTCTGCGGGTTCCGGTCGTAGAGCGGGAACCACGTGCTCTGCACCTGCACCATGATCCGGTGGCCGCGCCGGAAGGTGTAGAGCTGGTGGTGCAGGTCCACGGTGTACGCCAGGGCGGCGCCGGGGGGAATCGCCTCGGGCCGCTCCCAGCTGGTGCGGTAGCGGCCGCGCATGATGTCCCCCGCCACCATCAGCTCGTAGCCCGCCATCCCGGAGTCGGCCGCGACGGTGTCGCGCGGATCCGCGTCGGGATACACGTCGATGAGCTTCACCACCCAGTCGGCGTCCGAGCCGGTCGTGGACGCGAACAGCCGCGCCGTCACGTCGCCGGCGATCGTCAGGTCGGCCGCGAGCGGCTCCGTCTTCCAGGTGCGCACGTCGGGCCGCCCGTCCACGAAGCGCTGGTCCTCGGTCATCCAGCGCGCCCACCGCGAGCCCGGGCTGTAGGTGATCTCGACCGGCCGCGGCCGATAGGGGACCGGGTTGGCCGGGTCGGAGACCCACGCATCGTCGCCGGCGCGGTCGCGGGGCGGCTCGAAGGACAGGACGCCGCCGGCGTGGAAGTAGAGGTCGCGCGCCGCCGCATCGCGCGGCGGCCAGCGGTCGAGGCTCCGCCACGCGCGCGCGCCGCCGTCGAACAGCCGGGCCACCGGGAAGCGGCCGTCGCCCTTCCCCTTCAGCCACCAGGCGAACCACGGCGCCTGGATCTCGGTCAGGAAGGAGTCGGAGGTCGCGCTGCCCCACCGCACGTTGCCCAGCGCCTCGCCGCCCGGATAGCCCCACTGGCCGTGGCTCCACGGCCCGATCACGAGGTGATCGACGCCGGCCGTGTCGAAGCGCGCCAGCGCCTCGAAGGTGGCCTGCGGGCCGAACAGGTCCTCCTGGTCCCAGAACCCGCCGACCGTGAGGGTGGGCACGGCGGCGCCGGTGACGACGCGCTCGAAGGCGCGCCGCTGCCACACGCTGTCGTACGCCGGGTGCTCGACGAACCGCCGCCAGGTCGGAATCCGCATCGCGCCGGTGGAGTCGGTCAGGGCTTTCAGGCTCGGAAAGCCGAGGTACCACGCGTAGGTGTCGCTGCCGGTGATCGGCATCCGGCCGGCGCCGACCTCGCGCGATTCCATCCCCCACCCGTACTCGAAGCCGTACGACTGGCGGAACGCGCCCTGGTGGAAGAAGTCGTCCCCCAGCCAGGTATCGGTCATCGGCGCCTGCGGCGAGACGGCCTTCACCGCGGGGTGGGCGCCGATCAGCGCCTCCTCGGCGAGCCAGCCCGGATACGAGATGCCGAACAGGCCGACCTTCCCGTTGTTGCCGGGCACGTTGTGGATCAGCCACTCGACGGTGTCGTAGGTGTCCGTGCTTTCGTCGGTGGCGGCGCGGTCCCCGGGGCTGCGGTTGGGGCGGTTCATGACGAACGCGCCCTCCGACCGGTTGCGGCCGCGGATGTCCTCCTGGACGAACACGTAGCCGTCGGCCGCCAGCGCCGCGAGATTCGGCGGCGCCTCCTCGCCCGCTCCCCAGCCGCCGGCGCCGTACGGCGTCCGGTTGAGGAGGATCGGCAGCGGCCCGTCGGCGCCGCGCGGGGTCATGACCACCGCGAACAGCCTCACCCCGTCGCGCATCGGGATCATCACCTCGCGGCGGTCGAAGACCGGCGGTCCGCCGGGCCGCGGCTGGGCGCAACCGGGAACGGCGGCGGCGAGCGCGAGGAACAGCGAACCGGCGTGGAGCAGGCGCATGCTTCCCCCAGGCGGAGGCGCGGGTCGGGGCGGAAGGGGTGCAAGCTGGCCAAGCCCACGGCCGGCACGCAAGCGGGGCGTCGTTGCCGGCCGCCCCGGCCCTCGGCTAGGATTCTCCGTCCAGCCGCTCGTCGCCGCACCGTGCACCGGGGGACTCATGCGCCAGCTCCAGGCCCACGCCGCCCGTCTCGCCCTCGCCTGCGCCGCGGCGGCCGCCGCCCTGGCCCTCGCGGCCCGCGGCGCGGCCGCGCAGCGGCCCACGGGCATCGTGGGCGCCTACCTGCCGCCGCGCACCTGGGCCGCGCCGCCGCACGGGTTCGACCTGCTGCACCAGCGGATCGCGGTGCGCTTCGACCTCGCGCGGCGGGCGGTCGCGGGAACGGTCACGACCCGCGTGGTCGTCGCAGGCCAGCCCACCGACACGGTCCGCCTCGACGCGGAGAACCTCACGATCGACGAGGCCACGGCCGCCGGCCGCCGCCTCCGGTTCAGCGCCGACACCGCCCACGTGACGGTGCGCCTCGCCGCGCGCGCCGCCGTCGGCGACACCGTCGAGTTCGCGCTGCGCTACCACGGAAACCCGGAGCGCGGCATCTACTTCGTGCCGCGCGCGCGGATCGTGTGGTCGCAGGGCGAGGCCACGGAGACGCGGGCCTGGGTGCCCACCTACGACGCGCCGGACGACAAGGCCACCTGGGAGCTGCTGGTGAGCGCCGATACCGGGCTCGTGGTGCTGTCGAACGGCCGGCTGGTGGACACGACCGCGGCGGCGGGCGGGCAGAAGGTCTGGCACTGGAGCCAGGAGCGGCCGGCCTCGACCTATCTGTACTCGGTGGTCGTGGGGCCGCTCACCGTGCTTCGCGACCAGTGGCGCGGCGTGCCCGTGGACTACTGGGTGTACCCGGACACCGTGCAGGCCGCGTGGCGCACCTTCGGCGAAACGCCGGCGATGATCGAGCTGTTCTCGCGGCTGCTGGTGCCGTTCCCCTGGGCCAAGTACGACCAGGCGGCGATCCCCGACTTCACCTACGGCGGCATGGAGAACGTGTCGGCCACGACCCAGACCGACGAGGCGCTGCATTCGGCCGCCGGCGAGCCCGAGAACAGCGGCCGCGGCCTGGTGGCCCACGAGCTGGCGCACCAGTGGTTCGGCGACCTCACCACGACGGCCGACTGGGCCGACGCGTGGCTCAACGAGGGGATGGCCACCTACCTCGAGTCCGTCCAGGCGGAGATGACCCGGGGCCGCGACGCCGGCGAGCTGGAGTGGATCGGGCAGCAGCAGCAGGCGATGCAGGCGGACCGGATGCAGGCGCGGCCGCTGGTGTGGGGGCGTTACCAGGGCACCGACCCGATCAACCTGTTCTTCACCGGCCACATCTATCCCAAGGGCGCGCAGCTCGCGCACCAGCTCCGCCGGCTGCTGGGCGACTCCCTGTTCTGGGCCGGCCTCAGGCGGTTCCTCACCGACAATGCCTACCGGCCGGTGACCACGGCGGACTACGCCGTCGCGTTCGAAAAGACCTGCGGCTGCGACCTGGACTGGTTCTTCGACCAGTGGGCGTACGGCATCGGATACCCGGTCGTGCACTGGTCCCGGCACTGGGCCGCGGACCTCAAGACGCTGCACCTGATCGTGGCACAGACCCAGCCGGTGGATTCGCTGCACCCGCTGTTCCGCTTCCCGGTCACCTTGCGGGTCGTGACGCGCGACTCGGTCGTGCGCCAGCAGATCACGATCACGAAGCAGGCCGATACGTTCGCCATCCCCCTGCCGGGCGCGCCCCTCTCGGTGCGGTTCGACGAGGGCGGCTGGCTCCTCGGCCGGGTCACGAGCGACCTGACGCCGGCCGAGCTGGCGGACGTGGCGATGCACGATCTCGACGTGTCGGCGCGCTGGTGGGCGCTGGATCAGCTGGCCTCCTCTCAGGACGGCGCGGCGGCGGCGGCGCGCCGCTTCATGGTGCTGAACGACCACGAGGCCGACCTGCGGAGCATGGCGCTGGGGCAGATGGATCACGACACGACGGCCGAGGGCCGCGCCGTGGTGCGTGCGGCGCTGAACGATCCCGACAGCGGGGTCCGCGCCCAGGCGCTCGAGACGCTCGCCGCCCTCGACCTGCCGGCGGCGGCCGCCGCGGCCCGCGGCATCTACGGGGGCGACCCCAGCGACCGGGTGCGGAGCACGGCGCTCGCCCTGCTGGCGCGCGACGGCAACCCCGAGGTCCTGCCGCTGGTCGAGACCGCCGCGGAGCCCGGCCACTCGGGATGGCTGCGCCGCACGGCCCTGTTCCGGCTGCCCCGGTTCCACGTGCCGGAGGCGGCCGTCGCCCTGGAGCGGCTGACCGCGCCCGGCGAGGCACGGGACGTCAGGTCGTCCGCCCTCGCGCTGCTGCCGCAGCAGGGCGACACCGCCCGCGCCGTCGCCCTCGCGACGCGCTTCCTCGACGACCCCGATCCGCTGTTCGCCGCGGACGCGGTCCGCCTGCTCGCCCGCGTGGGCGGCGCGCCCGCGCGGGTACTCCTGCTCCGGCGCTACGCGAGCGAGCCGCGGGTCCGGGTCCGTTCCGCCATCTCGGAGGTTCTGCACCCATGATCGGATTCTCCTCGTTCGAGCGCGCGGCGCAGCGGCTGACGCCGCTCGCGGCCACCGCGTTGCGCATCGCCCTGGGCTGGATCTTCCTGCGGCACGGCCTGATGAAGATCCACATGGGGGTCGGCGGCGTGACCGGCTTCCTCGCCGGCCTGGGCTTCCCGGTGGCCCGGGCCTGGGCGGTGGTCCTGATCGTCCTCGAGACCTTCGGGGCCGCGTGCGTGGTCGCCGGGCTCCTCACGCGGTTCTGGGCCGCGTGCTTCGCCGTGGAGATGGTGGTCGCGATCACCCGGGCGATCCTGCCCACGGGGCGGGCCTTCGAGCTGGAGGGGCTGCTCTTCGCGGGCGCGCTGGCCCTCGTCTTCCTCGGCGACGGCTGGCTCGCCCTGGGGCAGCTGATCGGCGGCAGGAAGGCCGACTAGAAGCGACGCGGCCCGCGCGGGCGCGCGGGCCGGCATCGTTGCGCCCACGGGCGTACCGCTACGGCACGGCGACCGGCCCGCCGACGACCTCGAGGCGCGCGGTGAGCACCTCGGTCGTGGCCGCGTCGGCGAGTCCGCTCATCCCCGGCTGCTTGCCGCCCACGCTCAGCTCGTAGCGCCCGGGCACCACCGCCCGCCGTCCGGCCCCGTCCACCGCCGAGAGCGCGCGCGGCCCGAGCCGGAACGCGACGCGCCGCCGCTCGCCGGGCGCGAGCGTGATCCGCTGGAAAGCCGCCAGCGAGCGGATCGGCGCCCGCGCGCTGGTGTCGGGCGTCGTGACGTACAGCTCGACCACCTCGTCGCCCGCCAGCGCGCCCGCGTTCTCCACCTCGACCGTGACGTCGGCCGTGTCACCGGACGCGAGCCGTGCGGGCACCCGCAGGTCGCGGTACGCGAACCGCGTATAGCTGAGCCCGTGGCCGAACGGGAACAGCACGTCGCCCCGGAAGAAGCGGTAAGTCCGTCCCGCCATCCGGTAGTCCGTGAACGCGGGCAGCTGCGTCACCGACCGGTAAACGGTGACCGGCAAACGGCCGCCGGGGTTGTAGTCGCCGAACAGCACCTCGGCGATGGCCGTGCCCGCCGCCTGGCCGGGGTACCATGCCTCGACGATCGCGGGCAGGTGCTCGGCGGCCCAGGGCACCGACACGGCCGACCCGTTGAGCAGCACGAGCACGACCGGCTTGCCCGTCGCCGCCACCGCCTCGAGCAGCTGCTCCTGCGGCGCCGGCAGGTCGAGGCTGGTCCGGTCGCCGCCCTCGAAGCCGGGCACGTGCACGGGCATCTCCTCGCCCTCCAGCCGCGGCGACAGGCCGAGGCACAGCACGACGGCGTCGGCCCGCCGCGCCGTGGCGACCGCGTCGTCCAGCAGGTGCGGATCCGGGACGCCCCAGATCAGGTGCACCATGGCGTTGGGCTGCCGGCCGACGAAGTCGATGCGGATCCGGCGCGGCGTTCCCGCCACGAGGTCCGCGCCCGCCGAGCGCGTGCCCGGCCAGCCGCTCTGCACCAGCACCGAGTCGTCGAGGTACATACGCACCAGGCCCAGCGCGCTCACGCCGAGGGCGTAGCGGCCGGTGACCGGCGGCACGAGCCAGCCAGTCCAGCGGATGGAGAAGGAATCGGCGGTGATCTCCGGCACCGGAGCCACGTCCCACCAGTCGAAGCGCACCTGCGGGTCGGTGCGCGTGGCCACGGGCGCGCCGGCCAGCGTGCGGTTCGGGAAGTACATCCCCGTGAGCCCCGGCTTCGCGGCGGCGCCGGTGTCCGTGACCAGCGCCGAAGCGGGGATCGGGAGGAGGGACGGCGTGTTGGCCGCCAGATCACTGCCGCGCGCGTACAGCACCTGCGTGCCGGTGCCCACCTTCGCCCGGATTCCCGCCAGCGGCGTCACGGGATCGGCGGGCAGGCCGTTGTAGTTGCCGAGGAGCGTTTCCTCGTCGTCGGCGTTGGGACCGATCACCGCGATCGTGCCGAGACCGCGCCGCAGCGGCAGCGTCCCGTCGTTCTTGAGGAGCACGATGGACTTCCGCGTCGCCGCGAGGGCCAGCGCGCGGTGGTCCGGGGAGCCGTTCTCGGAGTACGGGATGTTGGCGTAGGGCACGCGGTCCGGCGGGTCGAACATCCCCAGCCGGATCCTCGCGCGGATCAGGCGCCCCAGGGCGGTGTCCACCTCCGCCTCCGGGATGAGGCCCCGGTGCACCGCGTCCACCAGGCTCCGGTACGCGCTGCCGCAGTTGAGGTCGTCCCCGGCCCGGAGCGCCATGGCCGCGGCCGTGGCCTCGTCGGCGGCGACCTTGTGACCGGCGCGGATGTCGTCCACGGCGTCGCAGTCGGAGACCACGTAGCCGTCGAAGTGCCACCGCGCGCGCAGGTTCTGCTGCAGCAGCAGCGAGTCGGCGCATGCGGGCGTGCCGTTCACGCGATTGTACGCGCACATCACCGACTGGGCACCGCCCTCGGCCACCGCCGCGCCGAAGGCCGCGAGGTACGTCTCCTCGAGGTCGCGCGCGTCCACGACGGCGTCGAAGGCGTGGCGCAGGGGATCGGGGCCGCTGTGCACGGCGAAGTGCTTGGGCGTGGAGACGACCCGCAGGTAGCGCGGGTCGTCGCCCTGCATCCCCTTCACGAACGCCACCGCCATCCGGCCGGTGAGGTAGGGGTCCTCGCCGTAGGTCTCCATCCCGCGGCCCCAGCGGGGGTCGCGGAAGATGTTGATGTTCGGGGACCAGAACGTGAGGCCCTGGAACAGGCCGCTCGCGCCCGCGCCGCGCCGGATGGTCTCGTTGTGCTTCGCCCGCGCCTCGATCCCGATCACCGTCGCGACCCGCAGCATCAGCGCCGTGTCCCAGGTCGCCGCGAGGCCGATGGCCTGCGGGAACACCGTGGCGCGCCCGGCGGCCGCGACGCCGTGGAGGCCCTCGCTCCACCAGTCGTAGGCGGGAATGCCGAGGCGCGGGATGGCGGCCGCGCTGTTCATCATCTGCCCGACCTTCTCCTCGAGCGTCAGCCGCCCCACCAGGTCGGCGACCCGCGCCTCGAGCGGGAGATCCGGGTTGCGGAACGGCTCCGAAGCGGGCGCGACGCCCACGGTCGGCGCCGGGATCCCCGACCCGGCGGCGCCGGTGGCGGAGTGACAGGCGCTCGCGGCCGCGAAGGCCAGGAGCGGCGCGAGCCGGGCGAGAGTGCGCATGGTCGTCATGGTCCCTAGGCTATCCGCCCGACGCGGCGCTGTCCATCCGGGCGGGTGAGAGTCGCGCGCTCGCCCGCGGCGTCCGGGCGGCGTCCACCGTCAGCCGGCCCGCATCCGGCGCAGCCGTCGCATCGCGGCGATGCCCGCGGCCGGTCCCGCCGCCAGCGCCACGAAGGCCCAGCGCCAGCCGACCGCCGTCACCAGCCGCGGGACGAGCTGGATCGAGCCCATCGTCAGCAGGAAGCCCAGCGACGTCTGGAGCGTGAGGGCGGTGCCCACCGCGTGCGCGGGCGCCAGCTCCGTCACCAGGGCGCTGAACTGTGCCGAGTCGGCCACGACGGTGAAGCCCCACGCGAGCGCGATCGCGAGCGCGAGGGCCGGCGCCGCCGCGGCCCCGAGTCCGATGACGGCCCCACAGGCGCCGCTCGCCGCCATCGCCCAGATCGTGAGCCGCTCGCGCCCGTACCGGTCCGCCAGCCGGCCGCCGATCACGCAGCCCGCGCCGCCGACCGCGATCGCGGCGAACCCCGCGATGTCGCCCGCGCGCGCGCCGAAGCCGGCGCCGCCCGCGAGAAACACGGCGATCCACGTCCACATCGCGTACAGCTCCCACATGTGGCCGAGATAGCCGCCGATCGCGAGCCGGGTCGGCTGGTCCCGGGCCACCGTGGCCACCAGTCCCCAGGCGAACGGCCGGCGCTCGAACCCGTGCGGGCCGTCGCGGTAGGCGGCGAGCACCAGCAGCCCGCCCACGGCCGCGGCCGCCGACGAGCCGACCACGACCGGCGCGGCACCGGCGCGCTCGAGCCCGTGGACCAGGTAGGGCATCGCCTTCCCCACGGTCAGGGCCCCGACGATGGTGCCGATCGCGAAGCCGCGGCCGTCCTTGTACCAGGTGGCGATCATCTTCATCGCCGGCGGGTAGACGCCCGCGAGGAAGAAGCCGGTGCCGAACCGCGAGACCAGCGCGCCGGCGACGCCCCCGGCCGCCAGCAGGGCCAGGTTGCAGCCGGCCGCCGCGAGCGCGGCGAGCGCGAAGTACGCGCGCGGCGGCACGATGTCGGCCAGGTTGAGCACCGCGGCCACCGCCGTGCCCGCCACGAACCCCAGCTGCACCGCGGCGGTGAGCCAGCCCGCCCCGCCCGGGCTCAGCGACCAGGCGCGCTCGAGCTGCGGCGCGAGCGCGCTGGCGGTGAACCATACCGACATGCCGAGCAGCTCGGCGAGCGCGAGCAACGCGAGAGTGCGGTTACGCGACGCCACGGGCGCGTGTCATCGGGGGGAGGCTGACGGTCGCCCCGGGCTCCCGCCTTGTCAACCCGGCGGCCGGAGCCGATCCTACACCCTGCACCAACGGGACGCGACATGAACCGCATCACCCTGGGCGCGCTGCTCGCGGCCGCGCTCGCCACACCCGCCTGGCAGCCGGCCCCGCCGGAAGCGGGCGCGGCGCCGGTCCTCACGACGGTGGCCGACGTCCCGCTGCCGGGGCCCGCGGTGCGGTTCGACGACCAGAGCCTCGACCTCCGCTCCGACCGCCTGTACATCGCCCACATGGGCGCGGACCAGATCGTGGTGTTCAACGTGAAGAGCCGGCGCGTCGAGGGCACCATCGACGGAGTCCCCGGGGTCACCGGCGTGTGGGCGGTGCCCGACCTCGGACGCGTGTACGCCTCGGTCAGCCGCCTGCATCACGTGGCCGTCATCGACGCGCGGTCGCTGCGGGTCGTCGCGCGCGTCGGCGACGTCGGGTTCCCCGACGGCATCGCCTACGCCCCGGACCAGGGCAAGGTGTACGTCTCGGACGCCGCGGGCGGCGGGGAGCTCGTGATCGATGCGCGGGCCAGCCGCGTCGCCGGCACGATCCCGCTCGGCGGCGAGGCCGGCAACACCGTGTACGACCCGGGCTCGCGGTGCATCCTGGTCGCGGCGCAGACCCGCAACCAGCTGTGGGTCATCGATCCCGCCGGCGACCGGGTGCTGGGCCGCTTCGATCTCCAGGGCGGGGCGCGCCCGCACGGGATGGTCATCGACGCGGCACGGCGCCTCGCGTTCGTCGCCAACGAGGGCGACGCCACGCTCCTCACCGTCAACCTCAGGAACATGAAGGTCGTCGGCCAGGCGTCGGTCGGCCAGGGACCGGACGTCCTCGCGCTCGATCCCGGCTGGGGGCGGCTGTACGTGGCGTCGGAGATCGGCACCGTGGCGGTGTTCTCGGAGGCCGGCGGCGGGCTGGTGCGCGAAGGTGAGATCCACATCCCCAACGCGCACTCGGTGGCCGTCGACCCGCGCACCCACCTCGTCTACCTGCCGCTCGAGAACGTGGGTGGGCGCCCGCTGCTGCGCATCATGGCCGGCACGCCGCCGGCGCGCTAGGCGAGCGAGCGCAGCAGCAGACCCGCCACACCGCCTCCCAGCACCAGCCACGACGCATTCACCCGCCAGCGCAGCAGCAGCACCGCGGCCGCCGCCGCCAGGACCCCGGTCCACGGATCGATCAGCGCCGCCGCGGCCAGCTGCCAGGTCACCACCGCCATCAGCGCGAGCGACGCGACGTTCAGGCCGTCCAGGGCCGAGCGCGCCACGCTGGAGCGCCGGAGCCGCGGGAGCAGGACGCCGCTGAGCGCGACGTACACGAAGGCGGGCAGGAAGATGCCGACGGTGGCGACCGCGGCCCCGGGGACGCCGCGCAGCACGTAGCCCACGAAGGTGGCGGTGGTGAACACCGGGCCGGGCGTGACCTGCCCGACCGCCACGGCGTCCAGCAGCTGGCGCTCGGTGAGCCAGTGCAGGCGCGAGACCAGGTCGGCACGCAGGAACGCCAGCAGCACGTAGCCGGAGCCGAACAGCACGGCGCCGACCTTGAGGAAGATGCCGAACAGCGGCCACAAGCCGAGCGCGGCCGCCCCGACGCCGCCGGCCACGACGACGGGCGCGCCCGCGACGCCCGCGCCCGAGGCCGTCGCGAGGCCGAGGGAGCGCGCTCCCGTCCCCGGCTCGGACGCCCGCCCCCGCAGCGTGCCGAGCACGAGCGCGCCGGCCAGGACGAGCAGCTCGTGCACGCCCAGCGCCGCGGCGGCCGCCGCCGCCGCGCCGAGGGCCGCGAGCCACCACGACTTCACGGCCGTGCGCCCCAGGCCCCACAGCGCCTGCAGGACCACGGCGATGACGACCGGCTTGACGCCGTACAGCACGCCGGCGGCGGCGGGCAGCGTCCCGAACCGCACGTACGCCCAGGCGATGGCGCCGACGACGAGCACCGCGGGCGCGATGAAGCACGCTCCCGCCACGATCAGCCCCGGCGTCCCCGCGCGGGCGCGGCCGACGTGGATCGCCATCTCCGTGGAGTTGGGGCCGGGGATCAGGTTGGTGGCGCCCACGTAGTCGAGGAACTCCTCGCGCGACAGCCAGCGCCGCCGCCGCACGACCTCGTCCTCCATCATGGCGATGTGCGCGGCAGGGCCGCCGAACCCGACGGTGCCGAGCTTCAGGAACAGGCGCGCCAGCTCGCCGAGGCGCGCGCGAGCGGTCGACGTCACCGCGCCGGGAAGGCGGCCGCCGGAAGCACCACCACCGTCCCGACCATGTAGGGCAGGTGGGCCGGAACGGCGCAGCTGTAGCGGTACAGGCCCGCCCGGGCCGCCACCCAGGTCGCCGTCACGGTGGATTGCCCCGGCATCTCCACGGCGAGCCCCGGCAGCACGAACGAGTGGGCGTCGTCCTCGGGATTGACCAGCGTCAGCGCGAGCGTGTCGCCTTCCACGGCCGTGATGGTGCCCGGCTCGAACGCGTACACCTCCCTGCCCGCCAGCACGCCGCCCGCGGCGAAGTCGCGCGCGAGGAACGGGTAGATGCGCTGCATCTCCCGGGTGAGCAGCGGGACCGCCGTGACGGTGACGTTGCGCGTGACGGGCCGGTACGCGGACGCGGGCCGGCCCGGCCCGGCGCAGCCGCTCTCGACGGCGGCGAGCAGGAGCAGGGTGCCCGCGAGGGGCACGGCCGGGAACCGCGACGCGAACGGCACGTGAATCGGCTGGTGCGGGTGTCGGGCGGGAAGCTACCCGGAGCGCTCCGGGCGGACTAGAGGCACCGGAACAGCGCCGTAGCGCCGCGGGTCGAGGAGGTGCGGCTTGAGCAGCAGCGTCGCCGCCGGCGGGTCAGTCCGCGGCGATGGGCTCGACGGCCCGGCCGGACGCCCTCTTCTTGAGCAGCAGGACCAGCGGAATGGCGACCAGGAACAGCGCGGCGGCCAGCTCGAAGATGTGGTTGTAGGCGAGCACCACCGCCTGCTGCGTGACCCGCAGGTCCAGGATCGCCACCGCGCGCTTCGCCGCGGTGACCGGGTCGGAGCCCGACGCCCGCATCGCGGCCGTCGCCCGCTGCAGGAACAGGCGCGTGCCCTCGCCGTACATCGTCACGTGCTCGGCCAACGCGTCGTGGTAGCGGCTGGTGCCGTAGCTGAGCTGCGTCGCCGCCACGGCGATCCCGATGCTCGCGCACACCATCCGCACCACGTTGTAGAGCCCCGTCGCCGCCGTCATCCTCGGCTTCGGGATGGTCGAGAGCGCCGCCGTCGCAATGGCGACGAACAGGATGCTCGTGCCGGCGCCCGACCAGACCTGCGGCCAGAAGATGTCCCAGGCCCCGACCTGGCTCGTCAGGTGCGCCAGCTGCCAGAACGAGTACGCGTTGAGCGCCATGCCGATGGTCACCAGCACCCGGGGCCCGAGCCGGTTGTAGAACCACCCCCCGATCGGGCCGATCACGGCGGACGCCAGGCTCCTAGGCAGCATCGCGATGCCGGACTTCAAGGCGGGAAACCCCAGCAGGTTCTGGAGGAAGACCGGCAGCAGGAAGAGGGTGCCGAACATGCCCATCCCCAGCACGCCCCCCAGAGCGGTGCCGGACGCGAACGGCACGTTCCTCAGGATCCTGAGATCCACCGCCGGCCGGTCGGTCGTCAGCTCGCGCCAGATGAAGCCGCCGAGCCCGACCGCCGCCAGCACCGCGAACCAGACGATCAGCGAAGAGGCGAACCAGTCCTTGTCCTGGCCCTTCTCGAGCATCAGCTGGAGCGAGCCGAGCCCGAGGGCCATCAGCCCGATCCCCGGCCAGTCGATCCGCCCCTTGTGGCGCACCAGGTAGTGGGGGTCGTGGATGAACTCCTGCACCAGGAGCAGATTCACGATGCCGATGGGCACGTTGATGTAGAAGATCCACGGCCACGAGTACTGGTCGGTGAGCCAGCCGCCCAGCGTCGGCCCGACGGCGGGGGCGACGATGACCCCGACGCCGTAGATGCTCATCGCCAGGCCCTGCTCCTCGATCGGGAAGGTCTCCCGCAGGATGGCCTGCGCGACGATCATCATCGTCCCGCCCCCCACGCCCTGGATCACGCGGAACGCCACCAGCAGCGGGAGGCTGCGCGCCGCGCCGCACGCCATCGAGGCGAGCGTGAACGCGACCACGCTCGCCATGTAGAAGCGCTTCCGGCCGTAGCGCTCCGACAGGAGCGCGACGATCGGCATGATCAGGACGTTGGAGAGGAGGTAGCCGGTCGCGACCCAGGTGATCTCTTCGACCGTCGCGCCCAGGGTGCCCATCATGTGCGGGAGCGCGACGTTCACGACGCTGGAGTCCAGCACGGCCATGAACGTGCCGGTCAGCACCGTGCCGGCGACGACCCACTTGTGCGGCGCGGCCTGACTCACCGCACACCCTCACGCGACGCGCGCTCGCGCACGCCGCCGAGAGCGGCATTTTCCGTGCCCCCTCGAGCCGCGCCCCCGTGCCCGCGGCCCGAAACGGCGGTCAGTCGCTAGGGTTTCTCGTCGAAGCCCACCGGCGGGCAGGGCCCGATGTCCAGCGGCGGCGGCTCGTCCTTCACGAGGTACTCGAACTGCTCGCGGAACTGGTCGAGCGAGAGCTTGGCGGTCGCGGCGAACCGGGCCAACTCGTGCGGGTCATCGAAGTCGTCGCGGCGCAGGCGGATCATGTAACGGCGGGCGATGGCGTAGCGGGTGGAGTGGATGTCCACCAGGCGCACCCGGGTGCGGCCGGTCTGCGGATCCAGCATCTCGGTGAACGGGATCGGGACGAAGTGACCACCCTGGATCGAGATCATGATCCCGCTGCACCCCGAGAGCAGCGACTTCGCCGCGCAGTACCCCAGGTCGCGGGTGTACTCCATGTCGAACGGGATCGGGTCGGCGCAGCGCAGCTCGTAGCCGATGTTCTTGGCGACGATGGTCATCTTGATGCCGAACTGCTTGAGCCGCTCCTGCACCGCCGCCTTGAGGATCTCGCCGATCGAGACCTCGGCGATCCGCAGGTTGCCGTGATCGTCGCGCTCGACGTCCTTGAGGCCCGCGAGGTCGTTCGTGTCGAGGCCCTCGACCACGCCCTCGGCGATCACCGCCACGCCGTGGCGGTTGCCCTCGGCGATCCGCTTGATGACCGAGCCCACCAGCGTGTCCACGATCGCCTTGAACTTGACGTTGCGGAACCCGAACTCCTCCGGGATCAGCGTCAGCGTGGCACCGGCCGACTTGCCGATGCCGAGCGCCAGGTGCCCGGTCTTCCGCCCCATCGTGATGATGAAGTACCACCGCGACGTGGCGTGCGCGTCCACCATCAGGTTCTTGACGATCTCGGCGCCGTAGTGCCGCGCGGTCGGGAAGCCGAACGTGTCGATGTCCGGCGGCAGATCGAGATCGTTGTCGATCGTCTTGGGCACGTGCACCACCTGGATGCGGCCCTCGGCCTTCTGCTCCAGCCGCATCGCGGAGTACGCCGTGTCGTCGCCGCCGATCGTGATCAGCTGCGACACGTTCATCCGCAGCAGCGACGTGACCGTGTTCTCGAGCAGCTTGGGGTCGGTGGTCGGATTGGCCCGGGCGATGCCGATGATCGAGCCGCCGCGGAAGTGGATGCGGCTAACCGTCTCGATGGTGAGCGGCACCACGTGCTCGATGTTGCCCTGCATGATCCACTCGAAGCCGTCCTGGATGCCGATGACGTCCACACCCTCCAGGACGCCGCGGATCGTGGCGGCGCCGATGACGCTGTTGATGCCCGGGGCGGGGCCGCCGCCCACCAGGATCGCGAACTTGTGCCGCACCGTCATGGCCGAAACCTCCGTCCCCGTATCTAGCCGCGCCGGCCGGTCCGGCGCAATCCACCGGCGGCCTACGGCAGCATCCGCCGGTCGGCCTCGAGCAGCCCCTGCGGCCGCAGCGCCAGCTGCTGCGCCAGCGCCGCGAGGCGTTCGGTCAGCTCGGTGAGCTGCCGGTCCCGGCGCCGCACCGTGTAGTAGTAGGCCGAGCGGCTGGTCGCGAACACACCCGCCAGCCAGAACGGGACCGCGACGACGGCTGCCACCGCCCCGACATTCTGGGCGAGAATCCCGAGGAGGGGTCCGAGGCCTCCGCCTCCGAGCCCGCCGCCCAAACCGCCGAACCAGCCGCCGATGAGCGGGCCGAGGCTTTCCCGCACGCTGATCCTGGTGCGCCCGCCACGCACGGCGACGGCCACTTCCAGGGAGCGAGTCGAGCCCCCGCCCCGCGCACTGGTCCACGAGAACGAGCGCCCGAGCTGGCTCACCTGTCCCGGGTGGGCGCTGAGCCGCCGGATCTCGTCCACCATCACCGGGAACTCGGCGTCCGGCACCTCGCCCTCGACGACCCGCTCGTACGCCAGGCTCGTCGGCGCACCCAGCCAGAAGTTGGGCCGGTTGGCGGCCGGCGCCGCCGGCGTGCCACCCGCGGGAAGAGCGCGCGCGGCCGCACGCACCGTCTCCGGCGCGATGCCGACCTCCGCCGCCAGCGCCTCGATCCCGCCCACCGTCATCGTGCCACCGGCCGTCGGGTGCGATGCCTCGATCTCGCTGGCGCGCTTGACGATCTCCTGCACCTCGCCTTCGCTGTACCGGCGCGGCAGCACCGCCGAGCCCGTCAGCTCCTCGATCAGCCTGGTCGGCGTCGCCGTGCGCTGGTCGTGCCGGATGGCCATCGCGTGGGCCAGCGCACCCTCCACGACGCCCCCGACCTGCGCGAGCCGCGACCGGTGCGCCGGCGGCGCCTCGAGGAACCGGCCGCTGCGGACGGCCTCCTCGCTCGGCCAGTGCCCCGGAACCGCGCCCACCAGCATCTCGTAGACGACGACGGCGAGGCTGTACACGTCGGTGCGCTCGTCGAGGTCCGTGAGGCCCGCCGCCTGCTCCGGGCTCATGTACCCGGGCGTGCCGAGCGGGAAGCCGGTGCGCGTCAGGTTGGTCTGCCCCGCCGTGCTGATCGCCTTGGCGATGCCGAAGTCGGCGACGATGGGGTGCCCCTGCGAGAACAGGATGTTCTCGGGCTTGATGTCCCGGTGGAGCACGCCCATCCGGTGGGCGTAGCTCAGCGCCTCGGCCACCGGCGAGGCGACGGCCAGCGCGGCGCCGCGCTCGAAGCGCCGCTCCGCGTCGAGCCGCGCGCGGAGCGAGGGGCCCTCGATGAACGGCATCACGTAGTACAGGAATCCGCCGGCCTCCCCCGAGTCGTGCAGGGCGAGGATGTGCGGGTGGGTGAGCCGGGCCGCGATCTGGATTTCCTGGAGGAATCGCTCCGCGCCGAGCGAGGCGGCGAGGTCCGGCCGCAGCACCTTGAGCGCGACGTCCCGGCGGTGCTTGAGGTCGCGGGAGAGGTACACCGTCGCCATGCCGCCGCGGCCGAGCACGCGGCGCAGCTCGTAGCGGGCGCCCAGTGCCTCCTGGAGGTCGGCGGGGAGATCGGCCACGGGCTACAATATTACTGCGGCGGCCGGGCTTCCGTACCGCCGCGCCGGCACCCGCGCGGCGGCCCGGCGGCAGCCCCCGCCGGACCCGGCGTCAGCCGCCGCGCACCGCCACCCCGAGCAGCGTGCGCCGGTGGAACAGGCTCTGGTCCTCGCCGATGATCAGGATCCCCGGAAAGCCCCCATGGCTGATCACCACGCCCGCCGGGACCGCCGCCGCGGGAAGCCGGAACGGCTCCCTCACCTGGAACGCCTCGCCCGGGCCCAGCTCGTCCGCGAGCACGTGGGCGCCGAGAGGCGAGCCGCAGGCGGCGTATTCCCGCCCACCGGCGTCCTCGAGCAGGGCGCGCGCGTCGAGCGCCCGCTGACGCACGCGCTTGGCGTCGCTCGAGACCTCCACCGTCGCCACCCACACCCGGGTCCCGGCCCGGTCCGCGCACCGCGCTTCGTCACCTGCGGCGGGCTCGACGCCGATTCCCGCCGCGCACCAGTCGTCGAAGCACTCCCGCTCTCCCGGCGCGCGCCGCTCGCGCGGCATCACCAGCGCCACCGTCACGAGAATCACCCCGTAGCCGGCGAGGTAGAGGCCGAGGCCGCCGGCTCCCCGCCGCACGCCGGACCAGCGGCCCCGCAGCGCGAGCACCGCCAGGCGCGGCAGCAGGACGAGCACCAGCAGCACCGATCCCAGCAACAGCAGGGTCCCGAGCAGATCGAGCAGGGTCACGGTCACGCCTTCGCTATTGGGCGAAGTACTTTACAACGCAAAGTATGGGCCCGCAAGAGCCGGACGCCGGCCCGAGCCGCCTCGCCGCGGAGCCGCGACCCCGGCCCCCACGACACGACGGGCGGCCCACGAGGGACCGCCCGACCACCGCTCGCAACAGGAGCGTCGAAGGGCCGCTACGACGCACCGAGCAGCCGCACCGGCGACTGCCGCGACGCCCGCCATGCCGGCGCCAGCGCGCCGGCCAGCGTGGCCGCGGCGAGCAGCGAGCCGTAGCGGAGCAGCGCGTGCGGATCCCAGGCCGGCAGCCCGGCGACCACCGCGCTCAGCGCGTCCCAGGCCATCATCCCCGCCCAGGCTCCGAACGCGAGGCCGGCCACCGCGACCAGCGCGGCACGAGAGAGCACGAAGGCCAGGACGTCGCGGCGGCGCGCGCCGACCGCGCGGCGCACTCCCAGCTCGCGCAGCAGCGACGCCACCCACAGCCACATCACGGCGAAGGTGCCGAGGGTGGCGATGGCGACCAGGGCGCTGCCCGCGGCGCCCAGCATCCGCCCGAACCACCCGAGCGGCGCCGCCTCCGCCGCCAGGAGGCCCGCCTCCGAGACGCGGGCGAGGCCGGCGAGTCGCCGGCCCGGGGCCTGGCGCAGCGCGCGGTCGACCGCGGGGCCCGCGGCCGCGGGCCCGCGAGGCCGCACCAGCAGCTCCACGGCGGTGGCGGGATGCTGAAGCACGCTGAGATACACCACGTCGGGCGGCTCGTAGCCGCCGCCGAAGCCGGCCGGCGCGCGGTCGTCCACCACCCCGACCACCGTGTACAGCGCGTCCGACCCGTGCCCGACCCGTATGCGCCGGCCCACGGCGCCGCTCGCCTCGAAGTGCAGGTTCGCGAGGCTGCGGCTCACGACCGCGACGCGTGGGGCACCCCAGCGGTCGGCGCCGGTCAGGGCCCGTCCCGCCACGACCCGCAGGCCCAGCGCCCGGAAGCTGTCGGCGCTCACCAGGTGGTGAATAGCGAAGAAGGTGTGCCACGGCAGCGGGAGACCGCCCCACCGGCAGTCGCCACAATCCGAGGCGACCACGTCCTCGGGGCCGAGTCCCACCGTCGCGCCGGGGCTGGTGAGGCTCGCCACCTCGACCGATGGCTCGGCGGCAAGCCGCCGCAGCAGCTCCGCGTAGGCGGCCGCCCGCTCGGCCGGCGCCGGGTCGCCTGCCGTGACCTCGTAGACCTGGCCACCGGCCGCCCCGGCACCCGGCGTGCCACCCTCCCCTGCCGGCCCGCGGGCGCGGGTTGCGAGGAGGGAGCCGGCCACCAGCACCGTGAGGCTGACACCGAGCTGCAGCGCCGGTACCGCCAGAGCGAGCGCGGCCTCATCGGCGGAAACGAGGCGGGCGCCCGGGCGCGTGAACGCCAGCGGCAGCAGCGCGCCGAGCACGAGGCCCGCGACCAGCGCCGCGGCCGCCGCGGCACCGAACGCCGGTGCCACTGGCCCGACCGGGCCCGGCCACGCCCCGAGCGCGACCCGCGCGGCAGCGAGCCCGGTCGCACCGCCGATTGCGAGGGCCGCCGTGGCGATGAAGCCGCCCTCGAGCAGCGACGCGCCGAGCAGGTCGAGCCTCGTGGCCCCCACCGCGCGCCGGATGACGACCTCCCCCGCGCGGGCGGACGCGCGGGCCGTGGAGAGCGCGAGCGTGGTGAGCCAGGTGACCGCGACGACGCCGGCGGCGACGCCGAGCAGCAGGTGGGAGAGGGTCGTGACGGCCGTCTCGCGGATCGCGTCGGGGCTGCGCACCAGGCTGCCCCAAGCGATCCCGAGGTCCATGGCGCCCGCGGGAGCGACCGCGAGGCGGGCCGGGAATGCGCCCCCGCCCCGTCCCACCAGCGATGCCGCGGGCAGCAGCACCGCCAAGGCCGTCGCGCTGGCGGCTGCCAGCAGGACGGCGGTGCCCCAATAGGCGTGCAGGCCTCGCAGGGCCGGCGTGAGGGTGCGGCGTCCGATCATGGCGCGGGGGAAGCTACGGGTGCGACGGGTGGCCTTCCAGGTCGAACCAGCCGCGCACGCGCGAGGCCGCGCCCGCGTCGCCGGCACGGTGCGTGTACTCGTTGGTGCCGGACGAGTAGACGTAGTCCTGCGCCCACACCTGGCCGTGCTCCACGGTCTGGGCCACGGCGCCGATGCAGTGCCGCACGTCGGCCATCGTGGTCGTCGGGTGGAAGGAGAGCCGCACCCAGCCCGGCTTCTCGGACAGGTCGCCGTGGTCGATGCGGTCGGTGATGCGTTTCGAGCGCGACGGATCCACGTTGAGCAGGTAGTGCCCGTAGGTGCCCGCGCACGAGCACCCGCCGCGCGACTGGATGCCGAACCGGTCGTTGAGGAGCCGCACCACCAGGTTGTAGTGCACGCTCTCGACGTAGAACGAGACGATCGCCTGCCGCTCGCGGCGGCCGCGCGCCAGCACGTGCACGCCGGGGATCGCTTCCAGCGCGTCCATCACCCGCGGCACCACCGCCTGCTCGCGCCGCGCCATCGCCTCCACCCCCATCGCTTCCTTCAGCTCCACCGCCAGCGCCGCCTTGATCGCCTGCAGGAAGCCCGGCGTCCCGGCGTCTTCCCGCGCCTCGGGGTCGTCGAGGAAGGCGTACTTCCCCCACGGATTGGTCCACGCCACCGTCCCGCCGCCGGCGTCGTCGGGCACGCGGTTGTGGTAGAGGTCGCGGTTGAAGATCAGCACGCCGGAGGAGCCCGGGCCGCCGAGGAACTTGTGCGGCGAGAACAGCACCGCGTCGAGCTGCTCCTCGGCGTCGGCCGGATGCATGTCCAGCGCCGTGTACGGCGCGGAGGCCGCCCAGTCCACGAACGCCACGCCCCCCGCGCGGTGCATCAGCTTCGCCATCGCGTGATACGGCGTCCCGATGCCCGTCACGTTCGAGCAGGCGCTGAACGCGCCGATCTTGAGCGGCCGGTCCCGGTAGCGGTGCAGCAGGTCGTCCAGCGCCGCGAGGTCCACCACGCCCCGCGCGTCGGGCGGCACCACCACGACGTCGGCGATGGTCTCGTACCACGACGTGTGGTTGGAGTGGTGCTCCATGTGCGTGACGAACACCACCGGCCGCTCCGCCTCGGCGAGCTTCACGTGGCGCCGCAGGCCGTCCGGCACCTTGAGGCCGAGCAGCCGCTGGAACTTGTTCACGCCGCCGGTCATGCCGGTGCCGGTGGTGAGGATCAGGTCGCGCGGCCCCGCGTGCACGTGCGCCTTGAGGATGCGGTGCGCCTCGTGGTAGGCCAGCGTCATCGCCGAGCCCGTGGCGCTCGACTCGGAGTGCGTGTTGCCGACGAACGGCCCGAACGCCTCGACCAGCCGGCGCTCGATCGGCCGGTACAGGCGGCCGCTCGCCGTCCAGTCGGCGTACACGATGCGCTGTTCGCCGTAGGGGGAGCGAAACACCTGGTGGTACCCGACCGTCTCGGCGCGGAACGGCTCGAAGTACTGCTCGAGGGCGTCCGACGGAACCGGCGCGGGACTCCGAACGCGACCCAATGGTGCCGCCACGACGACTCCTTCGGTGATGCGGCGAATCAGAGCAATTTGGTCACGATCGCCGCCGGAGGCCAGTCGGACGCGGTCCCGTCGCGCGCGCGGCTTCCCACGCCCGATGGCGCGCGACTACGCGCCAGTACACCGCGAGGTTCAGCGCCACGACGAAGCTCCCCAGCACGATCTGGATGCCGCGCGTCAGGCCGTCGGGGTAGAGCACGGCCGTGATGTAGTGCCCGACGAAGTCGCCGGCGTAGCCGCGCTCCCCGCCCAGCACGCGCAGGTGGTTCTCCAGCGGCGTGAGCGGGCAGATGATGCCGGCGAACTCGACGAAGCTCGCCCACGCGACGCACGGGAGGTGCAGCCACGCCAGGCGCTGCCGCCGCAGGACGAGCAGCCCGCCCAGCACGGCGAACGCCACGAACGCCAGGTGGAGCCCCAGCACCAGGTCGGCCAGCCAGACGTACCGCACCGAAGGCTACCCGACCCTCGTGCTCACGCCCTCGTTGGTCGTCGTCCAGTGCTCGCCGTCCTCGGAGAACTGGGCGCGCCAGTGCATCTCGCCCGGAGCGACCCACTCGTTGATCGTGCGCCACCGGGTGCCGGTCGCGGGGGCGTTCGGATTCTCGTAGGTCCACGTGTTCCCGGCGATGGTGACCCGCGAGAAGTACGCGGGGCGCCCGCCCGGCGTCACGGCGTAGAGCGCGAAGCGGCCGGAGTCCGCCGGGCCGTAGGCGCTGAGCTGCTCGATCGAGTCGCCGCCCGCGACGATCCGCATGTCGCACGCGAGGAACCGGCCGCCCGCGGACCAGCGGCACTCGAGGTCGGCGGTCGAGCTGCCGGCCTTGGAGAACTCCGTGGCGTGCGATTCGCCCACGCTGTGCCACCGGCCGAGGTACGCGCCGAGCGGGGCGACCTCCGGGCGTTGGGCGGCGAGCGCCGCTGGGACCAGGGCGAGAGCGACGGTCGCGAGAACGCATCTCACGCGCATGAGCATGGCGCCGCCTGGCGTTGAGGGTCCAGCAACCTAGAACGGCGCCGTGGCTCCGAGCAAGACGGACGTTGCCGGGGGCGCCGGACCTACGGCTCCAGCACCAGCAGCGCGAAGGTGCCGGGCAGCACCGGCGGTCGCTGGCGCGGGTGCTCCGGCGTGGGCGCTGGGGCCGGGCCGAAGTCGGCGGTGACCGTGTACAGCCGGTGGGTCGCCTCGTCGAGCTCCATGGTGCGCGCGCCCATCCTGGTGGCGGCGTTGCTCACGACGGTGAACGCCGTCGGCGAATCCTCGCGGATCACGGTGATGGTGCCGTCGCCGTTCGAGGCGAAGGCGAGCGACTGGCCCGCGTCGAACCGGCAGGCGTCCACGCCGCGGCCGATGGGCACCGTGGTGACGAGCTTGCCCTCGCGCGCGTTCGACACGCCCATCAGGCCGTTGCGGCACCCGCTGAACAGCAGGTGATGGGCGCGGTCGATGGCGAGCCCGCTCGGCGACTGGCACGGGGCGATGGACCAGTGGCGCACCACCTTCATCGCCCGCGCGTCCACCTCGGCCACCTCGCTCTTGTCCTCGAGGTTCACGTACAACATGCCGTCGCCGGCGCTCACGCCGAACTCCGGCTTCCCGCCCAGGTCCACCGAGCCCAGGCGCAGGCCCGACACCGGGTCGATGGCCGTGGCCGAGCCCGCGTCGCCGTTCATCGTGAAGATGCGGTTCGTGGCCGGGTCGTAGAGGATGCCGTCGTCGTCGATGGCCGCCACCGTCCGCCGCAGCACGGCCAGCGTCTTGAGGTCGAACATCGTGACCGTGCTGTCGGCGCCCGAGGTCGCGAAGCCGTGGCCCGCGGCGTAGGCGAACGCCACGCCGTGCGCGCGGTTCAGGCCCGGGATCTCGCCGAGCAGCGTGCCGGCCGCCGGGTCCACCACCATGACGCGGTCCTGGCGCGCGACGAACAGCCGGTGACTCGCCGTGTCGAGGGCGAGGTAGTCCCAGCCGCCGTCGCCGCCCAGCGTATAGGTATGGGTGACGTGGTAGGTTTGCGCCGCGAGGGGCGCCGCCGCGAGGCCGAGCGCCAGGGCGCCCGCGGCGAGCAGTTTCGACCGCATGTTGACCATCCTTCGTGGAAGTAGCATGCACGACGTTCCGGCAGACGTTACACCGCTAAACGCATTCTCGGTCCGTGACGTCTCATCTCTGCGTGCGACACCGGAGCGGGATTGAGCGAAACCAGCAGCCTGGAAGCGGCAGCCGCCGATCTGGTCCCGCGCGCGAAGCGCGGGGAGGCCGGTGCGCTCGAGGCGCTGCTCCGGGACTGCCGCCCCACCGTGTTCCGGTGGGCCCTGGTGCACACCGGCGAGGCCGCGGACGCCGAGGACGTCACGCAGGACGTCCTGGTGCGGCTGCACGGCTCCCTGCGCCGGTTCTCCGGCCGGTCCCGCTTCACGACCTGGCTCTACCAGGTGACGCGAAACGAGGCCTCCAATCTGCGGCGAAGCGTGGGCCGGCGCCTGCACCTGGCGGCGGCGGTCATCCGGGAGGCGGAAGTGGACCCAGTGACGCCGCACGATCCCACCGACCAGCTGCACGCCGCCCGCGTCGCCGAGCTCGCGGAACGCCTGCTGCACGGCCTGCCCCGCCGGCAGCGGGAGGTCTTTCACCTCGCGGACCTCGAAGGGTGCTCGCTCGCGGAAGTCGCCGAGCGCCTGGGCATGCTACCGGTCACGGCGCGGGTGCATCTGTTCCACGCCCGCAGAGCGATACGGGCCGGCATCCTGGAACGTTGGCCTGAGCTGGCCGCCGAGGAGGCGAGATGAACTGCAGCAGCGCGCGGCGCCTGATGCTCGAAGCGGACCCGTCGGAGCTGACGCCGCGGCCCGATACGGATCTCGGCGCGCACCTCGCCACCTGCGCCGCCTGCCGCGGCGCGGCTGCCGAGATCCTGAGTCTCGAGACCGGACTCGCCGACTGGCTGGCGGCCAAGGCGCCCCGCGCCGACGGGTCGGCCGCCATCGCGCGGGCCGCCACCACCGCGCGGCGGCGCCGCGCCGTCCGCCGGGCGGGCGGGACGCTCGCGCTCGCCGCGGCCGCGGTGCTGGCCACGATCCTCGCGCTCCCCTCGCGGCCGGTCTCCGGTCCCCTGCGGCCTCCGCCGCCCGCCGTGGCGGCGCGGGGCTTCACGATCACGACCCCGCCCGGCCGCGAGGTCGTGGTGTTGCAGCCGAAAGATCCCGACATCGTCGTGGTGTGGTTTCTCCCCTCTCGGAGGTCGTCATGAAGGCGCGTCACCTGATCGTGCTGCTCCTCGCCGGCCCGCTCGCCGCCTGCGGGCGCTCGCCGACGCGGCTCGAGACCCGGACCTTCGCCCTGCACTACCTCAGTCGCGGCGACGCGCAGCAGGTCGTGGCGCCGTACGTGTTCGCGGACCGTCCCGGCGCCCAGGGCGCCCTGAGCGCCGGCGAAAACACCATCACCGTGCGCGAGACGCCGGACAACCTCGATCGCATCGCGCGGGTCCTGGCGCAGTTCGATCGTCCGGCGCCGAGCGTGCGCCTCACGTTCAAGCTGATCCGGGCCGACGGCGCGGCGCGCCCCGACCCCAGCATCGCCGACGTGGAGAGCAGTCTCCAGTCCCTGTTCCGGTTCTCCGGCTACGCCCTCGTGTCCGAGGGGATCGTCACCGCCGTCGCGCAGTCGGGGCTCCGCCAGTCCCTCCAGGGGGCCGGCGGCCCGTACATGCTCGAAACCGGCATCGACCGCGTGGGCGGCAGCGGCGACAGCGCCGTCATCACCCTGCACGTGCATCTGGTCTTCCGCGGCGGCGAGTTCGGCACGACGGTGGGCATCCCGGCCGGCAAGACGGCGGTGCTCGGCAACGTCGGGAGCAGCACGCCGAATTCCGCGCTCATCCTGACCGTCCGGCCCGACCTCCTCACGAACTGATCGTCCCGCAGCGGCGGCTTCGGGGGCATCCGCGCGGCGGGTGCCCCTCCCGCCCGGCGGACCTCCGGCAATGGCTCGGCGGGCGCGCGCGCGTTAACGTGTCAACGCGACGCGCCGCCAAATCGGCCGCGCGCCGGAGCCGGGAGGGGGGCAGATGGCGACCGACGTCCGGGCCCTGATGGACAACATCCGGTCGTGCTGCGACTTCCAAAACAAGGCCGTCGTCCACGTGGGCGTGGGCGCGGGCAGTCTCGTCGCCTGGAGCGCGGCGGCGCGCAGCGTGCTGGCGGTGGATCGGGACGCGGACGCGGTCCGGCGCCTCGGCGAGACGCTCCGCGAGCAGGGCCTGCTCGGCCGGGTGATCGTCTTCCGCGGCGACTTCGCCGCGGTGCGCGCCAGGGCGGACGTCGTCTTCCTCACCTTCTGCCTCCACGCCATGCCCGATCCGGACGCGGCGCTGCGCCACGCCAGGACGCTCGCGCCCGAGACCGTCGTCGTGGACCCCGCGCCGGGCTCCCGGTGGGCCTGGTACCGCGGCGAGGAGGCC
>DATJUT010000044.1 GCA_035502185.1 Gemmatimonadales bacterium | reverse complement strand
GGCTACACCCTGATTGCTACTTCTCGCACGCTTCCCCCCGACACCAGCAACGCATTTGCGGTCACGGCCGGGGCGGCGACCCAGCTCCTCTTCACGCAGCAGCCGAGCCATGTGTCGGCCGGCGCGATCATGAGCCCGGCCGTGTTGGTGACGGTGGCGGACGCCCAGGGGAAAGCGGTGCCGACCGCCAGCGGGACCGTGAGTTTGGCACTTACGGGGCCCAGCGGAGCGACCCTGACGGGAGGCGGCGCGACAGCAGTCGCCAGTGGCGTCGCCACGTTCAGCGGTCTAAGCGTGAACCTGGTCGGCACCTACACGTTGACGCCGACCACCACAGTGGCCGGGGTGACGACCCTGCCGGTCTCGTTCCCGTTCGCGGTGCTCCCCAGCCCGGCCAGCCACCTGGTGCTGACGCAGCCGGCAGCGGGCGCAGCCAGCGGTGCAGCGTTCACCGTCCAGCCGGTTGTGGCCGTGGAGGATGGTGAAGGCAACACGGTGACTTCGGACAACACCACCGTCGTGACCATGGCGGTGACCATGCCCCCGGGGGCGACGGTGGTCGGGACGGCGAACGCGCTGGCCGTCAACGGGGTGGCGACGTTCACCAACGTCGGGATCGCGGGAATTGCCGGCATCGCGTACACGCTGGCCTTCAGCGCCGGCGGGCTGACGCCGTACGTTCAGCCCATCACACTGACGGCTGGGGCGGCGTCCCATCTGGCGCTGACAACGCCGGCGGCGGGCGCGGCCAGCGGGGCAGCGTTCACCGTCCAGCCGGTGGTGACAGTGCAGGATGCCGGGGGCAACAGGGTGACTTCGGACAACAGCACCGTCGTGACCATGGCGGTGACCATGCCCCCGGGGGCGACGGTGGTCGGGACGGCCACGGCCACCGCCACGAGCGGGGTCGCGACGTTCACCAACGTCGGGATTAGCGGCACGGCAGGCACGTCCTACACACTGACCTACACCGCCAGCGCTCCGGTGCTGACCCCCGCGACTCAGTCCATCACGCTGACGGCCGGTGCGGCGGCGCAGCTCGTGTTTACGGTGCAGCCGAGATTGACCCCGGTCCTGGTGGCGATCAGCCCGGCCGTGCAGGTGACGGCCCAGGATGCGTCGGGTAACACCGCGACCGCCTTCGCCGGCAACGTGACGGTCGGGATCACGAACGGGACTGGGACCACGGGCGCCTTGCTCGGGGGCACCGTCACGCAGGCGGCCGTCAACGGGGTGGCGACGTTCGCCAACCTGACGATCGATGCGGTAGGGACCGGATATACGTTGACCGGCGCCGCCACCGGCCTCCCGAACGTGACCAGCAGCGCGTTCAACACCTCGTGCCCGGCGGCCAACGACGGCGTGCTGTGCGAGCCGGGATGGGCGACCGCGACCACCTGGACCTTCAACGCGAATCTCCCCGGAGGCGGGACGGTGCCCGCGACCATCTACGCCTGGAATGACGTCTCGAATCTCCATCTCGCCATTCGCGTGCCGTACGTTCCGGGCACGTCGGAGGTAGAGTTCGATTTCGACAACACCAACATTGGGGCTCTCCAGGCGGACACCGACGCTCTCCAGAGCGGCGACGACATTCTCTCGGTGAACGACGGCGGGTTCGGCGACGATTTCTGGCAGGGAACCTGCCCTTCTCTTCCCGGCCCTGTGAACACGTGCTCCGGTCAGTCAGATAACACCTTCGGCGGCACGATCGACGGCTCCGGGGCGCTCCACAGCAATGGCTCGTTCACCGTGTACGAGTTGTCGCACCCCCTGAATTCGGGTGACACGGGGCACGACTTCTCGTTGGCCTCCGGACAGACCGTGGGGATGTATGTGCGGATAACGCTTCGCAACTATCCGTTGGGTGCCGATACGTACTATCCACCCGTCATGTACCTTGGGCCTGGCCTCCAGGTCCTGATCAAGTAGGAGGCGGCGGCGCCACGCGCGTAGCGGACGGCCCCCGTGCTCAAACCGCGCGGGGGCCGTTCTGCGTAAGGTGAACGATGCCGCCTCGACCGGCCGGCGGCCGTCCTCGGACGTCGCTTTGGGCGAGCCTCAGCGCGACGCCCGCACCAGCGCCTGGAAGTCCGGCCGAGCCTGGAGCCCGCGCCACCACCAGTACGTCGCCCAGTCCGCGGCGCCGGCCGTGCCGGCGCTCGACGCGCCCGCCACCAGCTTCCCCAGGAGCGCGATCGCCTCGGAGGAGTCGCCGACCACCGTGCGCGAGTAGGCCTCGACGAAGGGGAGGTCGTGGCCGATGTCGGCCTCGGCGCTCATCCGTGCCCGGAGCAGCACCGCCCGGGCACTGTCGGCGAGATGCGCCCGCGCGAGCACCGCGCCCGCGATCATCATGGCCCGATGACGCTGATACTCCCGCCGCGACTCGGGAGCGAGGCGGGTCTCCTCGTCCACGAGCCGCCACGCCTCCGGCACGCTCGGCTCCACGCCCTCCATCGTCAGAGCCCAGAGCCGACACTCGGCGAAGCGGTAGTCGGAGGGGAAACGGCGCACACCCTCGTCACACCACCCCCGCGCCTGGGTCAGCTGCTCGAGGTCGTACGAGCCGAGGAAGAGCCGCCACAACACCTCCGGCGCGCTGCTGAGAAAGGCATCGGCCGCGTACGCGAGGCGCGCCTCGAGCACCGCCGAGACCACGCCCCCGGGCTCGTTGTAGTAGAGGTGGCTCAAGGTGGCGTGGGCACTGGCGAGCCCGGGATCGAGCTTGACCGCGGCCTCCAGGTCGCGCTGCGCGGCCTGGAGGAGCGCCGCCGCGTCCTTCGGGTTCGGCGTCACGTCGAGCACGTAGTGCCAGTATTGAGCGGTCCCCCGCACCTCGAGCGCCTCGGCATCGTTCGGTTCGATGGCGAGCGCCCGGTCGGCCGTCGCCACGGCGGAGCGGATCGCCGCCAGCACGGTGTCACGATCGGGCTCGAGGCGCGAGCGCCGGTAGGCGATCTGCGCGCGCAGCGCGACCGGCTCGGCCCAGCCCCTGTTCGCCGCCTCCACGCCGGCCAGCGCCGAGTCGGCCGAGTGGAACGCCGCGAGACCGGCGCGCAGGTCCTGCGCGGCGACGTGCTCCTCCGCGAGCTTCCGGAGGTGCTCGCCGCGGAGCAGCGCCGCCCAGGCGTCCGGGCTCGGCGCCGTCTCCCGCTCCCCGCGCACCTGCAATTCCTGGCCCAGCCGCTCCCGCAGCATCCGCGCGACCTCGCCGACGACGGAGTCACGCGCGGAGAGCAGCTGCGCCGCCGAGGCCTCGACCGACGCGCGCGAGAAGTCCACGCCGGTCGCGCCCTCGACCAGGCGCAGCTGGATGCGCAGCCGGGCGCCATCCGACTCCACGCTTCCCGTCACGAGCGTGCCCACGTCGAGCGCCCGGGCCACGCTGTCGAGGGCCACCGTGCTTTGCCGGAAGGGCGCGACCCCGTTGCGCGAGATCACGTGGAGCCCCGAGACGCGGGACAGGGCGTCAATCAGCCCCTCCGTGAGGCCTTCCGCGACGAAGCCGAGGTCCCCGTCGCGGCTGAGGTCCTGGAAATAGAGCACGGCGACGTCGTGGGAGTCCGGTCCGCTCGCCGCCACGTGCGCCACACGATGTGACCGCGCGATGTAGATGGCCGTCCCGGCCGCCCCCACAACGGCGACCGCGACGGCGCCCATCGCCACGCGGCGCCACCAGCGCGCCGGCTGCCGACGGGCCCGCTGCATCAGGGACCCCGTGTGCGCCGGCGTCTCACCGCTCGCCACCGCCCGCAGGGCGTCGGCGAAAGCGGCCGCGGTGTGGTAGCGATCCGCCGGCGACTTCTCGAGCGCACAGAAGACGACTTCCTCGAGCTCGCGCGGGATGCTGCGCCGGACGGTGTGCAGCGGCGGCACCTGGTCCATCGACTGCCGCGCCAGCACGGCCTGAGCGGTGGGGCCGGTGAACGGCGGCTCGCCCACCAGCATCTCGTACAGCACGCAACCCAGGCTGTACACGTCGGTGCGCGCGTCGACGTGCTCGGACGCCGCCGCCTGCTCAGGGCTCATGTACGCCGGCGTGCCGACCGCCATGCCGGTCTCGGTGAGCTTGGCGGTGCCGGCCTCGCTGATGGCCCGGGCGATGCCGAAGTCGGCCACGACCGCGTGACCGCCCGAGAGCATGATGTTCTGCGGCTTGATGTCCCGGTGGATGATGCCGTAGCTGTGCGCCACGCTCAGGGCCTCGGCGACCTCGCGGGCGATCTGCACGGCCTGCTCGAGCGGGAGCTCCTGCTCGCGGGCGACCAGGGCCGCGAGTGTTTCGCCCTCGACGTACGGCATGACGTAGAACAGGAGCCCGCCTGCTTCCCCGGAGTCGTACAGCGGCAGGATGTTGGGGTGGCTGAGCTTGGCGGTGACCTGGATCTCGCGCAGGAAACGCTCGGCTCCCAAGCCCGAGGCCAGTTCCGGCCGGAAGACCTTCAGCGCGACGCGACGATCATGCTTGATGTCACGCGCGAGGTAGACGATGGCCATTCCGCCGGCACCGAGCTCGCGCTCGATCTCATAGCGCCCCGCCAGGGCGGTCCCGAGTCGTTCGACGAGGTTGTCCATGACGCCGTCCCGGTGAAGCGTCCAGCCAACAGCTACATATACGGCCAGGACCGTGCCGCAGCCAGGGAGCGGACGCCGGCGGGTCCCCTGCTTCCATTCTGGGGATTGCCGGGTTCCAGCTCGACGCTCGCCTGGAGATGGCGCGGGCGATGGCGTATGATCTGGCGAGGGACGCTGGCTGTGAAAAGCAGGGTGTGAGGGTGTAGGGAGTAAGGGTGTTGGGTGTAGGGGCGCCCACCGAAAGGAGCTCACCGTGTTTCATATCATCTGGTACGTCGTCGTCGGGTTCGTCGTGGGCCTCGTCGCGCGGGCGATCCTGCCCGGCGCGGACCACATGGGCTTCATCCTCACGACGGTGGTCGGCATCGCGGGGTCCATCATCGGCGGCTACATCGGCCACATGATCCACAAGCCGGCGCCGGGGGCGAAGATCCACCCGCACGGCTTCATCCTCTCGGTCGTGGGGGCCATCATCCTGCTGGTGGTGCTGAGGTTCTTGAGGTAGGAACGGGGCCCGGGGAGGACGGAGCGGCGGACACCGCCAAGGTGCCCGGCGACGCCGCTCCGGGACTCAGGTCGTCCTCACGCTCCTCCTCCCGCGCAGGCCCCGATGATCCACGCGCGCAGCTGATCCATCGCCGGACCGTCGGTGCGCCACTGGCTGACGGTCAGCCTGCCGTAGACGGTGCCCCGCTCGTCCACGATGACCGGCGGGTCAGTGGCGAACGGGTTGCACGCGCTGTAGTCCGAATAGGGCGAGACGAACACGCTGCCCGCGTTCACGATGCTCGGGCCGTAGTTCGCGCCGTTGTAGGTGCCGCCTGCCGCGAACACGGAGTCCCGGTCCCCGTTCGAGCAGGTCAGGCAGCCGATGTACGTCGTGTGACCGGGCCCGCCGTACACCATCAGCGCGCGGCCTCCGCCCAGCACCCACGCCTCGTGCGCCATCGCGCGGACGTAGTGCGCGCAGCCGGCGGCCGGCATCGGGCCGGCGATCCCCACGAGCAGTCCGACCAGGCGGAGCGATGTCCGCGGGAGGCGCACGCTCGGCCTGCGGCCCGAAGGCCTAGGACGGCCCGCCGCCCGGCCGCGGGGCCGGCGCCACCGTCACCCACGCGACGCGGAACGGCCCGCAGCCGTTCATCGCCGGCGTGCGCGCGAATCCGAACGAGATCGCCGTCAGTCCGGACGCGCCGGGCACGACCTGGGCATAGTTGCTCGCCGTGATGGCGGCCGGGAATTGCTGGAGCACGCCGCTGGAGACGAGGTGTCCCGTGGAATCCTGCACGAGCCAGATTCCGGCCTCGGCGGGACGCGCAAGCCGGGAGATCTCCTCGTGGTGCTGCTGGAGCGCCGTCGTGAAGGCCGGCGTGTTCAGCATGGGCAGCTCGGCCAGGCTGGGCGGCTCCTGGGCCCGCGACGATCGCGGCGAGACCAGCAGCACGGGTGCAGCGAGCAGAACCGCCAGAGTCGTGAGCGCCTTTCGTCTCATTGGATCCTCCGCGTTGACCGGGCCGACCTGATCTCCCTCCACACGAAAGTACGGTTCGGACGCCGCCGTCGCTGCGCCCGCGCACAATGGAATTGCGAGCGCTTCGCTTCCGGTTCTGGCACCGGGCCCACGCGCCTTCGGGCGCCCCCTCCGCAATTCGCCCTCCGGAAATCGCCTTTCGCAGTCAAGCCTTACGCGCGATGGACGCCCCAGCGCTATGCTTGGCGCTGGTGAGGTTCGCCCCGGGCGCTCGCCCGCCGCGGCACTCATCGACGCCGCATCGCCGAGGCCGCCATGAAACCGACCCGCCCGTTCCTCCGCAGTCTCCTTGCCGTCGCGCTGCTGAGTGTCGCGTGCGCCGAGCACTCGACCGCGCCCGGGGCGGTCGGAGCCGCCACGAAGCTGGCGTTCACGGTGCAGCCCACCCAGGCGATGGTGGGCGCGGTGATCGCGCCGGCGGTGGTGGTGACGGTGCAGGACGCCCAGGGCAACACGGTGACGGGCTCGACGGCCAGCATTGCGCTGGCGATCACCGGCGGAACCGGGGCGACCGGCGCGGCGCTCGGCGGCACGCTCACCCGGGCGGCGGTGGCCGGAGTCGCGACGTTCGACGACCTGAGGCTCGACACGGTGGGGACCGGCTACACGCTCACGGCGGCGACCGCCACCCTCGCCACGGCGACGAGCACGCCGTTCACCGTCGCCGGTGTGCCGGGGGACGTGGACTGGCGCAGCCGGTGGGGCCACGCCTGGGTCACGTCGGTGAAGAACCAGGGAGCGTGCGGCGATCCCTGGATCTTCCCCGTGACGGGCGCGGTCGAATCGCGGATGATGATCAAGGCCAACGATCCGGCGCTGCAGCCGGACCTGTCGGAACAACAGATCCTCGATGCCACCCCGGGGGACGGCTGCCAGGGAGGGGACTTCACGACCACGCTCAACTACCTGCGGGACTCCGGGGTGGTGAGCGAGGCGAGCTATCCCTACGTCGGCACCAAGGGCACGCTGAAGATCCACGGCGGTCCGTACAAGATCGCCGGCTACGCGTACCTCGGGGCCTTCGACCCCCAGACGATCCGTCAGGAGCTGGCCGCCCGCGGACCGGTTCCGGTGTACGTGCAGATGTACAGTGACTTCTACAACTACACCCAAGGGATATATCGGCGGACCAGCACCACGAAGATGGGAACGCACGCGATCGCGTTGGTCGGCTACAGCGACTCCGCCCAGTATTGGGTCGGGAAGAACCAGTGGGGCCCCTTGTGGGGCGAGGCCGGCTACATCCGCATCAGCTACCAGGAGGACAGCCTGCTGTCCAACCCGTACGCGATACGGGTGCCGTAGGCGCTCGAGCACGCGCGTCGTACCCGGGACCCCGCGGTGCAGGTTTGGCCGCGAATCCACTGGGAACGATCGCCGTTCACGCTCGATTCACGCCGCCCCTCGTATGCTCTCCCACTGATCCGATGGACCCCGGCGGCCGGCCGCGGGCGATGCCCTCCCACGGAGCGCACCACGCCGACGGGACCGCTCCGCACCCTGCACGGGAGGTGTCATGCGCGCCGCAGTCATCGCAGCCCTTCTTCCACTCGTGGCTTCCGTCCCTCTCCAGGCACAGTCCTCCTGTCAGCTGGTCGGCGTCTGGGAGCTGGTCTCGGGCAAGGCCGATACCGCGTCCTACCCGGCGACCCTGCACCAGCTGAAGATCATCACCAGGACGCATTGGACCTTCATCGCGAAAATGGACAACGGCATCAGGGAGATGAAGACCGCCGCGGATTCGCTGCAGGTGTTCCGGACCACCGGGGCCGGGAGCGGGACGTACACGCTCCAGGGAACGACCTACACGGAGACCATCGAGTACTTCCCCGATCCCGCCTACATCGGAATGTCCATTCCGTACACGTGCCGCACCGAAGGCGATCGCTTCGTTCAGACCGGGACCTTCCCGGAGCTCCAGGGCGGGAAGACGGTGCACACGTGGAGGCTGGAGGAGGTGTACCGCCGCATCGAGTAGCCGCGCCGGCGTGAAGGGCCCGGCTCCGCGCCGGGCCCTTCTGCCGGGGCGTGCCGGCCTCGGGCCCAGCCTATCGGGGTCGGCGGCGAACGCGTAACCTCCGTGGAACCGCCACGGGGTCGATTCGATGCAATACCGGCAGCTCGGCAGGACCGGCTACGACATCTCCGCCGTCAGCTTCGGCGCGTGGGCCATCGGCGGCCAGGCGTGGGGCGGCGCCGACGACGGCACCTCGCTCCGCGCGCTCCACAGGGCGGTGGACCTCGGCGTGAACTTCTTCGACACGGCCGACGTCTACGGCGACGGCCACTCGGAGCAGCTGCTCGCGCGGCTGCGACGCGAGCGCAAGGGCGACAGGATCTGGGTCGCCACCAAGGCCGGCCGCCGCCTCGACCCCCACGTCGCCGCCGGCTACAACCGCGCCAACCTCACCGCGTTCGTCGAGCGCAGCCTCCGCTACCTCGAGACCGATGCGATCGACCTGCTGCAGCTGCACAGCGCGCCGAGCGAGGTGTACGAGTCGGCCGCCGTGATGGGCGTGATGGACGACCTGGTGAAGGCCGGCAAGGTGCGGCACTACGGCGTGAGCGTCGAGACCGTGGCCCAGGCGCTGCGGGCGATCGAGTGGCCCCACGTCGAGTCGGTGCAGATCGTCTTCAACCTGTTCCGCATCAAGCCCGCCGACGCCTTCTTCGCGGCCGCCGCCGCGAAACGGGTCGGCATCCTGGCGCGGGTGCCGCTGGCGAGCGGGCTGCTCTCGGGCCGGCTGCGGCACGACAGCAAGTTCGGCGAGGACGACCACCGCCGCTTCAACCGCCGCGGCGAGGCGTTCGACGCGGGCGAGACGTTCAGCGGCGTGGACTACGGCACCGGCCTCCGCGCGGTCGAGGAGCTGCGGCCCCTGGTGCCCGCGGGCGCGACGATGGCGCAGCTCGCGCTGCGGTGGATCCTGATGTTCCCGGAGGTCACGGCCGCGATCCCCGGCGCGCGGAGCCCCGAGCAGGTGGCCGAGAACGTGCGCGCCGCCGACCTGGCCGCGCTGCCGGCCGCGACGATGGAGAAGGCGCGCGCCCTGTACGACGCGCACTTCCGCGCCGCGGTGCACGGGCGGTGGTAGGCGTGCGCCCCGTGACCGCCGCGCTCCGCGCGCTCGCCGCGGCCGCGCTCGCGGCCGCCGCCCCGGGCGGCATCGCCGCGGCTCAGGCGCCCGCCGCGCCCGCGCAGGGCTCCGCGGCGCGGTCCGACAGCTTCCCGTTGGTGACGCTGCCGGGCACCGAGTTGCGCCACCTCAAGTCCGCGGCCACCGGCCGCGACTACGACCTCTACGTCTCGCTCCCGGCCGACTACGCCGCCCACCCCGACGCGCGCTACCCCGTCCTGTACGTGCTCGACGGCCAGTGGGACTTCAAGCTGATGCTGTCGGTCCAGGGCGGGCTGTTGTACGACCGGTTCACGCCGCCGGTCATCATCGTCGGCATCACCTACTCCGGCGCCAACCCCGACTTCAACGCGCTCCGGGCGATGGACCTCACGCCCGTGCCCTCGAGCACGCTCGCCGGCTCGGGCGCGGCGCCGCGGTTCCTCTCGTTCCTCAGGCACCAGGTCATCCCGTTCGTCGAGTCCGCGTACCGGGCCGACCCGGCACGGCGCGTCCTGATGGGCGCCTCGTTCGGCGGGCTGTTCACGCTCTACGCGCTGTTCACGGACCCGTCGCTGTTCGCCGGCTACGTGGCGGCGAGCCCGGCCGTGAGCTACGGCGACCGCGTGGGCTTCGCCGTGGAGGCCGCGTACGCGGCGGCGCACGAGGATCTGCCGGTGCGACTGTTCATCGGGGTCGGGGAGATCGAGGACCTCGCCGGGCCGGTGCAGGAGTTCTGGACCGTGCTGCGCGGGCGGCACTACGCCGGCCTGACGCTCGAGACCCGCGTGATCGCCGGCGAGCGCCACTCCGGCAACAAGCCCGAGGCGTTCAACCGCGCGCTGAGGTTCATGCTGGGCCGGTAGCGCGGCGCGGCCGAGGGACGCGCGAATCCGATCGCG
>DATJUT010000043.1 GCA_035502185.1 Gemmatimonadales bacterium | reverse complement strand
CGATTCGCTGCCGACTTCGGCGCTCGCGTGCAGGGTCGTCACCACCGACCGCAGGGAGGCGAACAGGAACAGCGCCAGCGCCACGCTCAGCGTGGTCAGGACCGAGCGGCGCTTGTGGCGCGTGAGGTTCGCCCAGACGAGCGGGAAGAACTTCACGCGGTCAGCACTCCCTTGTCGAGGTGCAGGCTGCGGCCCGCGGCCTGCGCCGCGTGCGGGTCGTGCGTGACCATCAGGATCGTCTTGTGGTACTCGCGGTTCAGCCGCTGCAGCAGCTCCAGGATCTCGGCCGCCGACTTCGCGTCGAGCTGCCCGGTCGGCTCGTCGAGCAGGATGATCGTGGGGTCCGACACGATCGCCCGCGCGATCGCGACCCGCTGCTCCTGCCCGCCCGAGAGCTGCCGCGGGAAATGCTCGGCGCGGTCGGTGAGGCCCACCACGCCCAGCGCGGTCATCACGTGCTCGTGGCGCTCCGCCTTGGAGAGGCGCGTCAGCAGCAGCGGCAGCTCGACGTTCTGATACGCGGTCAGAACCGGCAGCAGGTTGTACGACTGGAAGACGAAGCCCACGTGCCGCGCCCGCCAGTCGGCGAGCTGGCCGGGCCCCATGGCGCTCACCTCCACGCCGCCCACCGTGACCGTCCCGGCGCTGGGCCGGTCGAGACCGGCCACCAGGTTGAGCAGCGTGGACTTCCCGCTGCCCGACGGTCCCATCAGCGCGGTGAAGCTGCCCTCGGCGAACTCCAGGTCCAGGTCGTCGAAGACGGTAATGGGCTGCGAATCGCGCTGAAAATGCTTGCTCAGGTTCCGGAGCACGACGAGGGACAAGGGCGCCTCACGGACAAGTGAGAGGTGAGGGGGTAAGAAGGCAGACGTATGCGTAAGATGTGAGAAGTTTAGGTGAGAGGGTCGCCGGCCGCCACCTCTCGCGCCATCGGCCTCTCACCTCTCACGCCATCGGCCTCTCACCTCTCACCTCTCACCTGAACGTCTCACCTCTCACCCCTCACCTCTCACCTGGCTTCACGGCTTCACCCTCACCCGCAGGCCGGGCGACGGGCTCTCGACGCCGCCCACCAGCAGCGTCTCGCCGCCCGCGAGCCCCGAACGCACCTCGCGCATGCCGCCGCTCGTGGGACCGGCGTCCACGATGCGGCGCTCGAGCCGGCCGTTCGCCACCACCCAGACGACCGTCTCCGCGCCGTCGGTATGGACGGCATCGGCCGGCACGCTGACCCGCGGGCGGGACGTCGCCGCGGCGGCGCCGCGCGCGCCCGCCAGGAACTCCACGCGAGCGCCCATCTCCGGCAGGATGCGCGGGTCGTGGTCGAGGATGGACACCTTCACCTGCACGGTGGCCTTCTGGCGGTCGGCCGTCGGCACGACCAGGCGCACGGACCCGCGGAACGTGGTGTCGGGGTAGGCGTCGAGCGTGATCCGCGCGGGCTCGCCCGTACGGATGCCCGAGATGTACGCCTCGTTGACGTCCACCTCCACCTCGAGCGTCGCGAAGTCGGCCATGGTGACGACGGCGCCGCGCGTGAGGCCGCCGCCCACCGACGGCGCCACCACCTCGCCCACCTCCGCGTCCTTGCTCAGCACGGTGCCCGTGAACGGGGCCCGGATCAGCGTGTTCTCCAGGTTGGCGCGGGCCACGCCGAGCGCGGCGGCCGCCGCGTCCACGCGCGACGACTCCGCCTGCGCGCGGGCCACCGCCTGCGCGGCGCGGCTGTCGGCCGAATCGAGGCCCTGCTGCGAAATGAGCTGCGCGTTCTGCGCATGGACGTCGTGGGCCCGGCGCGCCTCGCGCACCAGCTCGTCGCGGTCCGCGCGCGCCTCGATCAGCGTCGCCTGCTCGGCCGCGACGTTCGCCTGCGCCTGCCCGACCGCCGCGGTGTAGTCGGCGTTGTCGAGGCGTGCGATCAGCTGTCCCGCCACGACGTGCGAGCCTTCGGACACGCCGAGGTACGCCAGGCGGCCCGGCAGCTTGGCCGACACCGCGGCCTGCGTGCGCGCCACGACGTAGCCGTTGGCCACGACGCCCGAGCCGCCCGACGGCCCACCGCCCACCAGCGTCGCGGTCGCCACGCGCACCACCGGCGCCCCGCCGCGCCGCAGGGCCCACACGGCGGCGGCGATGAGGACGAGCGCCCCCGCGGCGATGAGCACCGAGGTGCGCAACGCCCGCCGGACTCCGCGGGCGGGGACGTCCCGATTGATGGTCAGGCGCGAAAGATCGGGCGAGGGGGTGGTCATGGATGGTTCATTTCAACCTAGCGTACGGGGCCCGCTTGCGCACGGTTTCGCGGGCGGCCGCCAGGCGCGGCGCCCCGCACCCCGACGGCCCCGAAAATGAAAGCGCCGGCTCCTCGCGGAGCCGGCGCCGGTGAAGGGGCCCGACGCGAGGTCAGGCCGTAATCTTCCGCACGTTCGCGGCCTGCAGGCCCTTCGGGCCCTGCTTGACCTCGAACTCCACCCGATCGCCTTCCGAGAGCGAGCGGAATCCCTCTGCGATGATCGCGGTGTGATGCACGAAGACGTCCTGGCCGCCGTCCTGCTGGACGAACCCGAAACCCTTCGCGTCATTGAACCACTTCACCGTTCCCTGCGCCATACGAGACTACTCCTGAAAAGTTGGGCATCGCTGCCCGGTACACACCAGCCACCATGGCCAGTGCAAAGTCTATTACAGCAACAACACCGCCCGGGAGACGCCCCGCAGCGGTGCTGTCATGACATCCCCGACAAGCTGCTGCAAATGCGTGCGCGGTTCGACGGGCCCCAAGATGAAGCCCCACTACGGGTTTGTCAATCCCCCGCCGCCGCCCCGCGGTCAGCTCCTGGCCCGGCCAGGCGCCCGCCGTCCAGCGCCCGCCGCGCGCTCCCATAGCCCACCAGCGTGCCCCGCTCCTCGTCCCACAGCTTCAGGAACACGCACGCCAGGCTGTGCCGCAGCGTGAGCCGCGTCACGCGCTGCAACACCGGATTCTCGTCCAGGCACTGCTGGAGACGGTAGTTGGGGATCCGGCTGTTCAGATGGTGGATGTGGTGCAGGCCGATGTTGCCCGTCAGCCACTGCAGCACCCGCGGCAACGCGTAGTAGGAGCTGCCCCGCATCCCGGCCGCGAGGTAGTCCCACTGGGGCTCGTGCTCCCAGTACGTCTCCCGGAACTGGTGCTGGATGTAGAACAGCCACACGCCGAGCGACGACGCGAGCAGCGTGATGGGCAGCTGCACCATGAGGAAACGCCTCAGCCCGATCGTCAGCGCCATCACCCCCACCGTCGCCGCCAGCCCCAGGTCGGTCCAGTAGATGCTGCGACGCTCCCGCTTCCACGAGCGCGGCACCAGGGTGGGCAGCCGGTGCCGGATGACGAAGTGGATCGGAGGACCGATGCCGAACAGGACGAGCGGATTGCGATACAACCGGTAGCGGAGCCGCTGCCACCAGCTCCGCTCGCGGTACTCCCGGACCGTGAGGGTGTCGATGTCGCCGAAGCCGCGCCGCTCGAGATTGCCCGAGGTCGCGTGGTGCATGGCGTGGATCTTCCGCCAGTAATCGTATGGCGTCAGGGTGCAGATCCCGATCAGGAACCCGGTGAGGTTGCTGATCCGCGACGACGGGAAGAAGGCCCCGTGCCCGCAGTCGTGCTGGATGATGAACAGCCGGATGAGGAACGCCGCCGCCGGCACCGCCAGCAGCAGCGTGAGCCAGTACGCCCGGTCGACCACCAGCAGCATCAGCAGCCAGAGGGCGGCGAGCGGCACGGCCGTGTCCACGACCTGCCACAGGCTTCGCTTCCAATCCGGACGCTTGTAGGGCGCCAGGATGTCGAGCGCAACCGAGGGAGCCGGGACGGGGCCGTCGGGGCCGGGCGTGGACGTCACCGCCTCAATTTACTACGGACGGCGTCGGATATCGACGGCACGGCGCCGCGCGGGCCGGAGGCGAGCCTTCCCGCAATGGCGGACGGCCGCTCCGCTCCCTAGTATTGGGCCTCCTTGATCCGGCTCAGGAGCCGATAGCGGATGTTCGCCCGTCACCCGTCCCTGCGGCTCGCTCTCGCACTCGGACTCGCGGCCTGCTCGCGCGGCGGCGCGCCGATCCTCGATGCGAGGGCGCTGCTCGAGCGTCAGGCCCTGGGCAACCGGGACTGGGACTGGTTCGCGGCCAACATCCCGGCGTTCGAGTCGCCCGACTCCGCGATCGACGCGACGTACTACTACCGCTGGGACCTCCTGACCCGGCACCTCACCTACGGCGCCCCTGCCTCCGGCTACAGCTTCACGGAGTTTCTCGACCGGCCCTTCTGGTCGGGGGCCTACGGCGCGATCAGCTGCCCGTTGGGGCATCAACTCTACGAGGCGCGCTGGCTCGCGAACCGGCGCTACGCGCAGGACTACGCCCGCTACTGGTTCGAGACGCCGGGAGCGCAGCCGCGAAGCTACAGCAACTGGTACGGCGACGCGGTGTGGGCGCTGTTCCTGGTTCAGCCCGACACCGCATTCCTGCGCGCGATGCTGCCGCACATGCGCGCCCAGGTGGCCGGATGGGATGCGGAGCACTGGGATCCGGCGCACCGCCTCTACCACTGGGCGGGCATGCACGACGGGATGGAGCTCAACATCGACAGCCGGCAGACCGCGGACGTCTTCTCGGGCGCGGACGGCTACCGGCCCACGCTGAACAGTTACGTCTTCGCCGACGAGCGGGCCATCGCGCGTGCGTCGGCCTTGCTCGGCGACAGCGGCGTGGCGCGCGAGTTCGCTGCGCGGGCCGCAGACCTCAGGCGCCGGGTCGAGGACCGGCTGTGGGACCCCGCGCGGTCCTTCTTCTTCGAGGAGTTCGCGCACGACGAGAAGGGCGGCATCCGCGCCGGCACCCGGACCTGGGAGTCGGGCCCGCGGGCGGGGGACCCGCACGGCCGAGAGGAGATCGGGTTCGTCCCCTGGCAGTTCGACCTGCCGGACTCCGGCTACGAGTCGGCGTGGCGCTTCCTGATGGACAGCTCGTTCTTCTTCTCGGCGCGGGGGCCCACCACGGCGGAGCGCCACGACCCGCTGTTCTACGTATCGCCGCAGTGCTGCTGGTGGAGCGGGAACGAGTGGCCGTACGCGACCACCCAGACGCTGGTCGCGATGGCCAATCTGCTGGACGACTACCACCAGGCCGTCGTCACCAAGGCCGACTACTTCCGCCTCTTCACGACCTACACGCTGGACCAGCGCTGGCACGGCCGGCCGTACATCGCCGAATCGGCCGACCCGGACAACGGCTCATGGGAGGGCGCCAACTCGTTCTACCACAGCGAGCACTACTTCCACTCCGGGTACGTGGACCTGGTGATCACGGGGCTGGTGGGTCTGCGGCCGCGCGCCGACGACACGCTCGAGGTCCGGCCGCTCGCGCCCGACGCGTGGCCCTACTTCGCGCTCGACGCCGTCGCCTATCACGGGCACCGCGTGGCCGTGATCTGGGACCGGGACGGCAGCCGCTACCACCGCGGGCGCGGCCTGCTGCTGTTCGTGGACGGCCGGCGCGTAGCCGCCGCGCCGCGCCTGGGGCGCCTCGCGGCACCGCTGGGACCGGGACGGCCACTTCCGGCGGTGGAACGACCGGTCAACCTGGCCGTGAACAACGACGGCACGCCGTACCCGCGACTCACGGCCTCCTTCAGCGCGCCCACCACGCCGCCGTTCTACGCCAACGACGGCAACTACTGGTACGACGCGGCGCCGGCCAACCGCTGGACCCCGGCCGGTTCCGGCAACACGAGCGACTGGATCGTCCTCGACTTCGGGATCGCGCGACCGGTGGATCGCCTCGCGCTGTACTTCGTGGACGACGGCGGCGCCGTGCGCGCGCCACTCCGCTACGACGTCGAGCAGTGGCGGGGATCACGATGGGTGCGGATTGCCGGCCAGCAGCGCACCCCCGCGCGGGCCACAGGCCACCGCGCCAACGTGGTGGAGTTTCGGCGGATCCGGACGCCGCGCATCCGGCTGGTGCTCACCCATCGGCCCGGGGCGACGAGCGGCCTCACGGAGCTGGAGGCGTGGGCCCACGTGCCGTTGCCCCTGCCGGCGCCGACGGCGCCGGTGCACGACCTCGCGTACAACCCGACCGGCCGCGGCTTCCCTCGCGCGTCGGCGTCCTTCACGTCGCGCTTCGACAGCGTCGCCGAGGTGAACGACGGCCGGATCGCCTTCACCCGCGCGTCCCACAATCGCTGGACGGCGTACGGGTCGCCGCACCGGAGCGACTGGGTCGAGATCGCCTTCGGCGCGCGACGCACGGTGCGGGCGGTGGACCTCTACCTGTGGGGCGACAGCGGCGGCGTGAAGGCGCCGCGGCGCTATACGGTGCAGTATTGGGATGGGCGCGGCTGGTCGGATGCCCGCGTGAGGATGCAGACGCCGGCCCGCCCCGAGACCTGGGCGCTCAACACGGTCCTGATCGCGCCCGTCGAGACCGAGAAGATCCGCGTCGTGTTCGAGCACGATCTGCCGGCAGTTGCCGGCGTCACCGAGCTGATGGTCCGGGACACCCTGCCATGACGAACTTCCACACCGCGCGGGCGCCGCTCGCGCTCGCCATCCTCGCCCTCGCGGGCGGCGCGCGCGCCGCGCAGCTCCGCGCCCAGGACACGCTGCCCGCGCTCCAGACGCGCTGGGCCCGCGAGGTCACGCCGGAGCACGTGCTGCCCGAGTACCCGCGCCCGCAGCTGGTGCGGGCCGCGTGGCAGAACCTCAACGGGCTGTGGGACTACGCGCTCGCGGCGAAGGACGCGCCGCAGCCCTCCGCGTGGGACGGAAGGATCCTGGTGCCCTTCCCCATCGAGTCGCAGCTGAGCCGGGTGCGCCGCGCGGTCGGGGACAGCAGCCGGCTCTGGTATCATCGCACCTTCCGAGCGCCCCGCCTCGCGCGCGGCGGACACCTGCTGCTGCACTTCGGCGCCGTCGACTGGGATGCCGCGGTGTACCTCAACGGCCGGCAGGTCGGCGAGCACCGCGGCGGCTACGATCCGTTCACCCTCGACGTCACGGGCGCCCTCAAGCCGGGCGCCGCGCAGGACCTGGTGGTGAGTGCATGGGATCCCACCGACCGGGGCCCGCAGCCGCGCGGCAAGCAGGTCCTCCGTCCGCGGAGCATCTGGTACACCGCCGTCACCGGCATCTGGCAGACGGTGTGGCTGGAGCCCGTACTCCGCGAGCACGTGGCCGGCCTGGTGGTCACGCCGGACGTGGACGCCGGCGCGGTGCGCCTGCGGGTCACGGTGGAGGGCGGCACGGCCGCGACGCACATGACGGTGACCGTGCTCGACGGCGCCCGGCCGGTCGCGGTCGCCGGTGTCCCGGCCGACAGCGCCGTGACCCTCCCCATCGCCCGGCCGCGGCTCTGGTCGCCCGGACATCCGTTCCTGTACGGCCTGGCGGTGCGGCTCTCGGGCGGCGACGCCGTGCGGAGCTACTTCGGGATGCGGAAGATCGCGGTCTCCGCGGACGGCGCCGGCGTCAACCGGCTGTTCCTCAACGGCCAGCCGCTGTTCGAGCTCGGCACCCTCGACCAGGGGTTCTGGCCCGACGGCATCTACACCGCGCCGACCGAGGACGCCCGGCGCTTCGACCTCGTCACGCTGCGCGGGCTCGGCTTCAACCTGATCCGCAAGCACGTGAAGGTGGAGCCCGAGCGCTGGTACTACGACTGCGATTCGCTCGGCCTCCTGGTCTGGCAGGACATGCCCAGCGGGGACAACGACACCGATGCGGGCCGCGCGGAGTTCGCCGCGGAGCTCGAGCACGTCGTGGACGCGCTGCGCAACCATCCCTCGATCGTGATGTGGGTGCCGTTCAACGAGGGGTGGGGCCAGCACGACACGGAGCGGACCGTCGCCTGGCTCAAGGCGCACGACCCTTCGCGCCTGGTGGACGACGCCAGCGGCTGGACCGACCGGCGGGTGGGCGACGTGATGGACGTGCACGACTACCCGGGCCCCGCGATGCCGGCGCTCGAGGCGCGCCGTGCCGCGGTGCTCGGGGAATTCGGCGGGCTCGGCCTGCCGCTGGCCGGCCACCTGTGGATCGAGCGGGGCGCGTGGGGCTACCGCCGCTTCGGCACGACCGACTCGCTGTGGTCGGCCTGGCGCGCGCTCCTGGCGCGACTGCGCCCGCTGGTGCGGGACGGCCTGGCGGCGGCGGTGTACACCCAGACCACGGACGTCGAGCTCGAGGTCAACGGGCTGATGACCTACGACCGCGCCGTCGTGAAGCTTCCTCCCGAGGCGGCGGGCGAGATCGCGCAGCTGGTGGCCGCGCCGCCGGAGCCGGCGTCCTCAACCCAGCAAGGAGCGCGCGTGACCCGATCGGATTTCGGCACCACGCCGGCCGGTGAGGCCGTGGACCTCTTCACGCTCACCAACGCGCACGGGCTGGTGGTGCGCGCGACGACCTACGGCGGGATCGTCACCTCCATCGAGACCCCCGACCGCACGGGGAAGCTCGGCGACGTCGCGCTCGGCTACGACAGCCTCGCCGGGTACCTCAGGGCCACGCCCTACTTCGGCGCTATCGTCGGCCGCTACGGCAACCGCATCGCCCGCGCGCAGTTCACGCTCGACGGCACCACCTACCACCTGCCGGCCAACGACGGGCCGAATACGCTGCACGGCGGCACGGTCGGCTTCGACAAGGTGGTGTGGGAAGCCGAGCCGTTCTGGGGCGACAGCGGGGTCGGGGTCGCCTTTTCGCGCACCAGCCCCGACGGCGACCAGGGCTTCCCGGGCCGGCTCGAGGTGCGCGTGACCTACACGCTCACCAACCGGGACGAGCTGGTGGTCGAGTACCACGCCACCACCGACAAGGCGACGCCGGTGAACCTGACCCAGCACACGTACTTCAACCTCGCGGGCGACGGATCCGGCGACGTGCTGCGCCACGTGATGTGGATCAACGCCGACCGCTACACGCCCGTGGACTCGACCCTGATCCCCACCGGCGCGCTCGAGCCGGTCGCCGGCACGCCGTTCGACTTCACCACGCCGACCGCGATCGGGGCGCGCATCGCGCAGGCCGACGAGCAGCTGCGGCGCGCGCGCGGCTACGACCACAACTTCGTGCTGAACCGCCAGGGCCCGGTCCTGGTGCACGCCGCGCGCGTCGTCGAGCCCACGACGGGCCGCACCCTCGACGTGTTCACGACCGAGCCGGGACTCCAGTTCTACACGGGGAACTTCCTCGACGGCAGCATCACCGGGAAAGGCGGTCACGTGTACCGCCACCGCAACGGCTTCTGCCTCGAGACGCAGCACTACCCCGACTCGCCGAACCAGGCCGCCTTCCCCACCACGATCCTGCGCCCCGGCGAGGTCTATCGCTCGCGCACGGTCTTCGCGTTCGGGGTGAGCCCGTAGCGGCCGCACGGTGACGGTCACGCCGTAGCGCGATCGGCGTGCGGGGGCGGGTCAGCCGGCATCCGGCCCGCCCCCCCTGCGGCCTCACAGGCCGCCGACGCTGAAGCCGAAGCGGAATCGCCGGGTGGGGTACGAGGACAGCTGCCAGGTGAAGTGCACGCCCAGGTCGAGCGGCGAGAGGAACGGCGTCAGGTTGCCGAGCCCGAAGCCCGCCTCGGTGTAGGGCCTCGGCGCGGTGGTGAGCAGCGAGTCACCCGGAAACGCCGGGTGGCTCGCGAACCCCGTCCAGAACGCCCCCCCGTGGAGGCTCAAGGTGAAGGGGAGTCGCAGCAGCAGGTGATCGAAGTCGTGGCGGACGACGACCATCGCCGCGCGGTTGCCGGAGAAGTTGGTCTCGGCCAGCGTGTTGAAGCCGTTCCCCTGGAAGGTCAGGAACTCCATTCCGAAGTCGACCGTGAAGTAGCGTTGCGGCGGCACCCAGCCGGTGGCGATGCCGGCGGCGCCGGAGACGGTGGTCGTGCCCCAGATGGTGCGCTGCCGGCGCTCGACCACGAGCGAGTAGCGCCGGTAGGAGAAATCGCTCGCCAGGAGATCGTGCGCGGAGATCTCGGCGCCGAGCGTGACGCGGGTCCAGGCCGGCGCGCCCAGCGGCCGGTCGCTGCCACGCTCGCGCAGCAGCTGGCGCGAATCCCACGTCACCGCTCCGGCGAGGGAGCGCAGCCTCCCGGCCGCCACCGGCGGGTTCGGCCGGACCGGATGCCGCGTGGTGTCGCCGAAGACGACGAGCGGGAGACTCGACTGGCGGGCGTCGAGATAGGCGACCTCGAGGCGCACGAGGTCGAGCAGGTCGGTGCCGGCCGTGAGCCCTCCGCCCCGCTCCCGGTAGTAGTCGAGCGGATCGAGCCGCGCGAACAGCGCACGATAGGTCGGGTTGTAGCCGCCCGAGACCAGCGTCGGTGCGCTCTGGGTCGCGTCGTGGAAGAACCAGCCCACCCACGTCCGGCGCGCCTCGGAGAGCCGCACGCGGCCGCCGACCTCGTACTGCCAGGCCTCGGCGCCGAGGGCGTAGCCCGCCTTGGTGCGGAGGACGAGGCCATCGGCGACCGGCCAGTCGCGGCCCGCCCCGAGATACGTGCCGTCCACCCGGTTGTAGTGGAAGAAGTCGGGGTTGGCCGCGAGCCCGGCGACGACGCCGACGCCCTGCCGCGCCCGCATCAGGAAGCCGGGCGGGCGCCGCTCCACGGAGTCCGCCCGCGCCTGCGCGGCGCTCTCCGCATCACTGAGCGGCACAGCGTCCGGGGCGGACCATATCGAATCGGGGCGCCGGTCGGCCCCGTCGCGGACGACGATGCGGAACTCGCCGACGCCGGCGGGAGCCTGGCCGCCGAACTGGAAGCTGTCGAGCCGAGTCACCTCCTCGAACCGCACGTGCCCGGGCAGCCGCGGCACCGGGATGCCGGCCACCTCCTCCGGCAGCCTGGGACCGGTGATCCGCGGCCGCGCTTCCCCACTCAGCCGTATCTCCACCGGCAGCCAGCGGCCGCCGCCGACGTCGGTGTCGCGTTCCTGGTAGCGGAGATTCAGCACGGACGGGAGGCGGACGGCCGCGGTGACGCCGAGGTCCATCGCCACGACGTCGCAGCCGGAGTCGGCCACCTGCATGGTGCCGACGAACAGCGGCGCCGAGCCGGAACGCGGCACGACGGCGAGGCGGAATACGCGCCGCCCGCCGACCACCAGCGTGTCGAGCATCCGGAAGTCGTAGCGGTCCACCATGCGATCGGCGAGCGGGTAGGCGGCCGCCACGTCGTCCGCGGCGGAGGACCCGCGGCGCCAGGCGCCACGGCCGAACCCGACGCGCTCGCCCGGCCCGAAGTCGAGGTTACGCGTGAGAGGAATGCGGTCGCGGTCGAAGTCGGCCACGTCGCGAATGCCGACGGCGCTCCCATCCGAGCCCGTCCCGCCCCAGCGGCGTCGTGCCACCACCGTCTCCTGCCAGGTGCCGGGGTGGCGCGCGTAGATGGTGCTGCGGCTCTCACCCAGGAACAGCACCGAGCGGGCGGAGTCGGGTGGCGCGCCGGCGTCGCGGACGACCAGCTTGGTGGAGGCGGCGTAGCGGAACGCCCCGGCCGCACGCAGCGCCTCGCGGCGGCGCTCGACCGCACAGCGCGCGATGGCACCAGCGTCGGCTCCGACGCCCGCCTCCGAGCCGGGAGGCGGCGCCGCAGGCTCCTGCGCCGCGGCCTTGCCGCCGGCGAGAGCCAGCCCGAGGAGCACCACGGCGCGTCGCCTGCAACGAGGCCACATCAGAGGTGCGCTACCCATGCGGCGCAGGCAGGTTCCAGCAGAGTGGCCCGCGCCCTTGCGGCGCGCCCTCGGCGTCGGCAGGGTTGTCGGTGACCCGCGCGAGCCGCGTGGGCCCCGAGGAGGAGGCAGATGGCGGGAGAGCGTCGGTGGCTCGTGGCGGTGGTCGCGCTCGCGGGCTGCGCCCACCTCAAGGCCGGAGCCGCGGGCGACAGCCCGTGCGAGCCGGTCGCCGGCCGGCTCGAGGCGGGCGCGGACACCCGCGACATGGCCGGCCGGTTCGTCCTCACCATGGTGGCGACCGGCGGGGCGCACACCGGCCGGACCGTGACCGGCTTCCTGACGCTGCTACCCCAGGACAGTGCCTGGACGGCGGCCGAGGGGGCGATGCAGTCCCTGCGCGGGACGACGGACATTCCACTCGACAGCGTGGGCGCGGTGCGGATGGGCGAGCTCGGAGCGGCGGATCCGGCCGCGCCGGGGGTCGGCGTCTACGAGCAGCGCGCGGAGGCCGGCGGCGCGCCGACGGTGGTGGTGCGGCTCGGCTCGGCGTCGAACGCGCGAGGCCTGCAGGCCTTCGACGCGGGCCATACCACCCTGTACGTTCGCAGGATCACTCGCGACGGCTTCGCGGGCGGGTGGGCGAGCAGCGCCGGCTCGACGTTCCCGATGCGGCACGCGCAGGGCTACTTCTGCGCCGTGCGCTCCCCGTCCTAGCGGCCGGTGCCCGGCGCCTCGGGCGCGCTGGCCGGCCCGTTGGCGTCGTCCGCCCTCGCCTTCATGCTGGGATCGGCCCCGATCAGGTCCACCACCCACATCGACTTGCCCGCGACCTGCTCCGTGGCATAGACCACGGCGGTGCGGATCCGCCCGCCGACCAGCGTGAGCCGCAGCACTTCGCCCACGCGGTACTGGTCGCGCGCCGTGCAGAAGAAGAACCCACGCCAGGCCCCGAGGATGGACTCGTGCAGAGACACCTTGACCGATTCGATCGACGGGCCGTGCTCGCGGTCGACGCGCGCGATGAAGTCGTTCATGGACCATACATAGGACGCGGGCGTCAATCCGGCGTCATTCGGGCCTCGCACGAACGAGCCCCGGCGGGCCGCAACCCGCTGGGGCTCATGGGGATCGGCGCGCCGCTCGAGCGCGGGCGCCGTCGTTGGGCCGGCTCCACGCCGCCCGGTGGATCCGGGCGTGGCGCCCTCGTGCGCCGCGCTCGCTAGCGGCCTCCGACCCCGACCGACACCAGAACCGACTGCAGGGCTTCGGTGCGGGCACCGCTCTTGAGGCTGGCCTGGTCCACGGCGTACGCCAGCCGCGCCCACAGCGCCGAGCCGGGGATCCGCATCGTCACGCCGGCCTCGGCGCCGCGGGCGCCGGAGCCGCCGGGATCCACGTTGGCGTTCGCGATGACGGCGACCCAGCCCTCGAGCGACGCCGCGAGCACGCCCGCGATGACCTCCTCGTCGGCGTGAGCGTGCGCCTCCCACGTCACCCAGCGCTCCGTGCTCCCCGGCGCGGAGTAGGCGCGCAGGTGCGGCCCGGCCTTGAGGAGCAGCCACGGCGTCACCCGCCCGGAGACCAGGATGCTGGCCTCGGCGACGCTCCGCGCGGCGGCGCTCGCCGAGCTGGACGCCAGGCGGCCCTGGGCGTAGGACACGTCCACGGCGAGCGGACGCAGCGCGATGCCGACCTGGCCGTACATCAGGGCGCCGGTCAGCGACTCCGCTCCACCCGGATAGCTGCTCGCGAAGTGCTGGCGGGCGAGGCCGAGGTCCACGCTCCCCAGGAACTGGGGGAGCTGGGCCGCCAGGGGCGCGGCGCGCAGCAGGCCGGCGAGCAGCAGACCCAGCACGCGCCCGTTCACGGCGCCCCCAGGACCTGGATCGCGCCGGCGCGGATCCGCAGGCGGACCTCCTGCCGACGCGCGACGTTCTGGGCGTGCACGGAGTCCACCTGCCGCTGCCACCCCAGGCGGAGCGTGCGGTTCGCCGCGATGTTCTCCAGGATCGGCTGCGGTCCGCGCTGGGCGCGGAAGCCGAGCACGCCGGCGGCCCCGAAGCCGGCCGCGACCAGCAGGCGGTCGGTGGACGCGCGGAACTTCCCCGCGATGAGGGACGGCAGCGCCAGCACGGCGACGACGCCGGCGGCCCCGGCGACCGCCCCGCGCACGCCGTTGCTGCCCGGGCGGTGTTCCGGCCTGAACAGCGAGGCCGCCGGGGGCGCCGGCAGCGGCAGCGTGTCCCGCCGCACGCGCGTGATGGCGAGCGGGATCGCCACCGAGCGGACCACGTGGCCGTCGCTGGCGCGCGAGTCCACCTGCAGCAGGTAGCGGCCGGTGTCCGGGGGACTCCCGTCGGTGGCCCGGCCGTCCCACGTGACCAGGAGGCTGTCCCCCACGTTGCCCTGGTAGATCGCCCTCAGCCGCGCGCCGCCCTGGCGGACGACCGCGACGTCGACCGGGTGAAACGTGGCGGCGTAGAGCCGGATGGGGAGCTGGTCGTGCCCGGTGCCGAGCTCCGTATCGGCCGGCACGACGACCGCGACCGCCCGGGTGATCACGCGGACCTGCTGGAACAGGCCGGAGACCTCGGGCGGAAACACCAGCTGGTCGATGTGGTAGCGCGGGTCGATGCGCAGCAGCCTGCCGAACAGCACGGCCGCGGTGTCGCGGTGGTCGCGATACAGCTCGGTGGCGGCGAGGTAGACGAGGGCGTGGACGCGGTCGCTGTCGGCCAGCGCCGTGGCCCCCTGCGCCGCCAGGGCGGCCCGGAGCAGCACCGCGGCGCTGTCGTAGTCCAGGTTCTGGTAGGCGTGGATGCCGTGCGTGACCTGCGCCGCCGGTGTCTGGGCGCGGGCAGCGCCCGCCACCGCGAGTGCGAGCGCGGCGGAGGCGACGAGGAGGCGGGTCGGCCTCACTGGTGCGGCACCAGCACGATGTCCGTGAGCCGGACGAGCTCACCGGGCTGGGCGGAGATCATCTTCTCGTACGGCTGGTAGCCCTCGCGCAGCACCCGGATCACGTGCGGACCCGAGAGCAGCATGATGTTGGCCCGCGGCGTGTTCCCGACCAGCTGGCCGTCGACATAGAGCTGTCCCCACGGCGAGGCGTTGACGAACAGCCGCGCGGGCTCGTCCATCCCGGGGAGCGACGGCTTGGCCGGCAGGTTGGGCCGGGGCTGGGGCGGGGGCGTGCGCGGCGTCGCGGAAGGCAGCGGCTGAAGCGAGACCAGTTCCGGGTGGCCGCTCCCCGGCCGGAACAGCCGGGCGATGCGGGGCCGCTGCCAGAGCACGATCAGGAGGAGCGGGACGACGACGGCGCCGATCTTCAGCAGGCGCCAGCGGAGGGGCGCGGTCGGAGGCTTCCAGTCCGTCTGGCGCAGCACGACGGTGGAGCTCCGCGACGACGCGCGCACCTCCGGCGCCGGCGCCGCGTGACCCTGGAGGGAGGCGACGAAGTCGAGGACGCCGGTGAACCGGTCCATCGGCTTCGGGCTCAGGGCGCGCTGGATCGCCTGGACGACGTGGCGCGGCACGTCCGGGAGGGACGCGCGGAGCTGCGCCTCCGTGGTGTTGTCCAGCGGCTCGCCGACGGGTCCGCCCGTCAGGCACTCGATCACCACCACCGCGAGCGCGTACTGGTCGGCGGACGGCGTCCAGAGATCCTCGGGCGCCGCGTACGGCGGGCGCGCCACCGCCGGCCGCGGCACGGCGGGCTCGCCCTCGGCCACGGGCTCGGGCGGGCGGACCGGCGGCGCCGGCGGCTCGAGCACGCGCGTCACCAGCAGGTCGCACAGGTGCACCCAGCCGTCGCCGTCGACCAGGATGTTCTCCGGCTTCAGCGCGCCGTGGACGATGCCCCGCCGGTGCGCGTAGTCGAGGCCGCTCGCGATCTGGGAGATGACGCGCAGGCAGCCCTTCAGGTCCATCGCGCCGCGCTGCAGGAGGAAGTTCCGCAGCGAGCGGCCGCTGATGTGCTCCATCGAGTACCAGTACAGGTGGTCGGTGCAGCCGCTGTCGAACACCGGCACGATGTGGGGGTGCTCGAGGGCGGCGACCGCCTCGATGGCGCGCCGGAACCGCTCGTCCAGGTCCGCGCGGTCCGCCGGGCGGGGCAGCACCTTGACGACGATGGGCCGGTTGGAGTGCTCGGCCCGGGCCACGTACACCGCGGTCGCGGCGCCGCGGCCGAGGAAGGTGTCGAGCCGGAACTGCTCGGCCAGCTCCTGCCGCGCGAGGTCGTCGATGACCTCGCTGTGCGGCGCCTCGACGGCGACGACGCCTTCGGGCACGAAACCGCACAGCTCGCAGCGGTTGACGAGCGGCGAAATCTCGGCGGAGCCGCAGTTGGGGCAGATCACGGCAGGGTGATGGTCGTCGAGATCACGTTGGTCAATCCGCTCGCCGCGAAATTCAGGGTGAATGGCCCCGAGCCCGTGATGGCCAGATCGATGAAGGTGGCCGTGCCCGAGGCATTGGTCAGCTGCGGCGTGGTGCCGCCGAGCGTCCCCGAGCCCGTGGCGATCGTGGCGGCCACCGAGACCCCGGACGACGCCACCGGGTTCCCGAACTGGTCCGCGACCTGGATCACCGGCTGCTGCAGGAATGCCACCCCGCTGGTCGCGCTGGACGAGGGTTCGGTGCTGATGATCAACTTGTTCGCCGTGCCGGCGCTCACCGTGAAGGACCCCGACGCCGGAAGGGTCGTCACCCCGCTCACCGTCGTCGAGGGCGTGAACGTGTAGGTGGTCGCGAGGTCCACGCTGAGTCCGTTGAACGTCGCGACCCCGCTCGAGACCGACGTCGCGCCGCCGCCCGTGAGGGTCGCCCCGCCCGGCACCGTCAGCGCCAGGGTCACCGTCCCGCTCGCCGACGTGACCACGTTCCCGTTGGCGTCTTCCACCGTCACCGTCACGGCCGGGCTCATCGTCGCCCCGGCCACCACGTTGGTCGGCTGTTGCGTCCACACCAGCTGGCTCGCCGCCCCTGCGCTCACCGCGAAGCTCCCGGAGGCCGGCAGCGTCGTCACGCCACTCACCGTGGTCGAGGGCGTGAACGTGTAGGTGCCCACCTTGTCGACCTTCAGCCCATTGAACGTCGCGACGCCGCTCGAGACCGACGTGGCGCCGCCACCCGTCAGCGTCGCGCCGCCCGGCACCGTCAGCGCCAGGGTCACCGTCCCGCTCGCCGACGTGACCACGTTCCCGTTGGCGTCTTCCACCGTCACCGTCACGGCCGGGCTCATCGTCGCCCCGGCCGCCACGGCGGTGGGCTGCTGCGTCCACACCAGCTGTTTCGCCGCCCCCGCGCTCACCGCGAAGCTACCCGATGCGGGGAGCGTCGTCACCCCGCTCACGGTGGTCGTCGGCGTGAACGTGTAGGTGCCCACCTTGTTCACGCTCAGGCCGTTGAACGTCGCGACCCCGCTCGCGACCGACGTCGCGCCGCCGCCCGTCAGCGTCGCGCCACCCGGCACCGTCAGCGCCAGGGTCACCGTCCCGCTCGCCGACGTGACGACGTTGCCGCCCGCGTCCTCGACGGTCACCGTGACCGCCGGCGCCATGGTCGCCCCGGCCACCACCGCGCTCGGCTGCTGCGTCCAGACCAGCTGCGTCGCCGTGCCCGCGCTCACTGCGAAGCTCCCGGAGGTCGGGAGCGTCGTCACGCCGGTGACCGTGGTCGTCGGCGTGAACGTATAGGTCCCCGCCTTGTTGACGCTCAGCCCGGCGAACGTCGCGACCCCGCTCGTCACCGTCGCCGCCCCGCCGCCCGTCAGGGTCACGCCCCCCGGCGAGCCGGTGAGCCCGAGCGTCACGGTCCCGCTCGCGGTCGTCACCACGTTCCCGCTCGCGTCTTCGACCGACACCGTCACGGCCGGACTCATCGTCGCCCCGGCCACCACGGCGCTCGGCTGCTGCGTCCACACCAGCTGCGTCGC
>DATJUT010000042.1 GCA_035502185.1 Gemmatimonadales bacterium | reverse complement strand
CGTTAGGCGGCGCCGGGCCCGACCCGCGCACTCACGGGGCAGGGGTCGCTCCAGTGATCAACCCAACCGCGCGCCGCATGAGCGCCCCCACGTAACAGCCGACCAGCGCAAATACGGCCGCTACCAGCATGACACGCGGATCAAGCTGGATCGGTTCTGGCGTGACGACCTTGGCAAACCGCGCGGCAGCCGCTACGACCGGGAGCCCGAGCGCCATCAGAATGGCCCAGCGCCAGGGCGCCCGTGGCTGCACCAGGCCGCAGACCACGCCCGCAGCAAGCAGGGCCGCAATCGTAACGCTCACTTCCGTGGTATGAATATCGAGCCACCCAATGGCTAGCCCCAACACGGCCGCGAGAACCATGCAGCTACGATCCCAGAGTGAGCGCTCCGCCATCGAGTACCTGCCCTCGTAGGGGACGGACAGAACATGGCGCACCAACTTCGCTACGTCAAGTACTTTGCGACACGGAGCACACCTTGCGCGGCGCCGTCTAGCTCGCGCCTGCAGCGGCGGGCACGGCCGGGTGACGCCCGCCTAACGCTCCCAGGTTAGGCTGAGTTGGTGGTTGATGGCGGGGCCCGCGGCCGGCCCGCCGCTGAGGCGCGAGTCGTTAGGCCGCGCCGAGCCGGCGCCCCCGAGGGGGCCGCGGGCGCGGTGACGGACACGCGGGTGAGGCAACTTGCCGGGGGCTGGAGGGCACATGACGCGCACGACGAACGCACGCCTAGCCGGCATCGCGTTTCTTCTCTACATCGCTGCTGGAGTGGCGGGCATGGGGCTTCAGGCCAGGCCGCACGCGACGGCAGCGCTTGCGCTACTGACCTCCCTCTGCGCCCTCGTGCTAGGTGTGACACTGTACGCGATTACGCGCGACGTGGACGCGGACCTAGCCCTGCTTGCTCTCACTTGCCGCGTCATCGAAGCCATTCCGAGTCACGACGCCGCGATCTTCTTTGCTGTAGGTAGCACGTTGTTTGCCTGGCTCCTTCTCCGGGGCCGTATGATCCCGGCGGCCCTGGCGTGGCTCGGTGTGTTGGCGTCGCTATTGCTCGTCGCGCTCCTCCCGATGCAACGGGCGGGGCTGCTCGGGGGCTCATTTAGCTGGGCGTCCACGATCACCTGGCTGATGTGGCTTCCGATGTTCGTATTCGAGGTCGTCCTGACGCTCTGGTTGCTGACCAAAGGCGTCGCGCTGCCCGCGGCACGCGAGTCGTTAGGCCGCACGCCGGGGGGCTAGGACCGTGATCCGTGGGCGCATGATGGCCATCTGTCTGGGGTTGGCGACCTCGCTTTCGGCCTGCCACTCGGCCCAACCCGACCCGTCGCGTCTGTGGGTGCCACATACGGCGCGTGAGGTTATCGCCCTCACCGCGGCGGCAGTGACCGGACTCGGTTTCACCGTGACAAAGGCCGATACGGTGGCGCACACGCTCACCGCGCACCGCGACGCCGTCAACGACGGCAATGCCGACTTCATGCTCTGCCCGGGGTCTGTGGGCGGCCGCGGTCACATCAACCCGCAGGGGTTTCGTAGCCGAGTCGCTGTGAGCCTGATAGCTCGCGATAGCGCGGCCGGCGCCTCGGTCGCTGTTGAGGTGACGGTTCCCGTCGCCACGGACATTGTCTGGATGGGTATGGGTGGCTCAGAGCACTGGAATTGCAGGAGTTCTTTGATGGTTGAGGCGACGATCGTTCAGGCCCTTCTGCCAGAGCGAGGTCCCAGGGTCCGTCGGCTCCACTGACACACCGGCGGGCGTGGCCGTCGCGTGCGGCCTAACCAGCGCCTGCTGCGGGCGGGCACGGGCGCGTGACGCCCGCCCGCCTAACGCTCCCAGGTTAGGCTAGTTGGTGGTTCGTGGCGGGGCCCGCGGCCAGCCCGCCGCTGCGCGAGTCGTTAGGTGGCGAGGGGCGCGGCGCCGAGAATGCGCGAGGTCCAGCGCGCCCCCTTGGCACGCTGGACCTCGTTCCTGCGAATGACCGATCGGCGCGGATGCGTCGGTCGTCAGTTCATGCCAATGCGCTACCGGCTACCGGCGATCCGCGCCTTCGTAAGGTCATTAGACACTGGATCACCTCCTTGGTTATAGGTGGCACATAGGGGCCAGCACGAGACAATCTAGTGACTGGGTTCCGGCGCGCGAGCCCCCGGAATGCGGCGGCGGCCGGACCCCGCGCCGTTCTCTGGTTACTGCGCAGCGCGAGGATCGGGTCTACCGCCGACAACCGCTGCCTGTACCTCAACGATGGGTTGCCCCGGAAGCTGGCCCTCCCGCGGGCGTCCAAAGGGGCGCCGCCTAACCAGCGCCTGCAGCGGCCCGGCGCGCGGGGCTTGAGGGTTGGGTGGCTGGCAAGTTGAGCGGAGGTAGTGCAAGCGTCTTGCGCCAGGCTGGCGGGTCGCCCGCCCCTGAGGCGCGAGTCGTTAGGCTGCACCGTCTGACACCGGCGGGCCCATGTCCGAGGACGCAACCCAAGACATCGAACCGGCTCGGCCTGAACTGCGGTACCGGCAGGCGAGTGAAGGCGACGTTCCCGAGATCACCCGCGCTCGATCCACGGATCCCGCCTCTGAGCCCGGTGACTCACGCTTGGCGGCCTACGTGCAAGGCACCCATCACCCGCAGCACGCGCTTGCGCTCCGCGTGGTCTACGTAGCGGTCAGCGGACGCTCCGTGGTTGGGTACATCGCCGGACACCTCACCCGGCGTTACGCCTGCGATGGGGAAGTGCAGTATTTGTGGGTGGCGCCGCAATATCGGCGCCAAGGGATTGCCACCGAGCTGTTGAGCCAGCTCGGAGGGTGGTTCGCGGCGCAGCGCGCCAGCAAGGTCTGCGTGAACGTCGCGGAGGACAACGTCGCCGCGCAGCTCTTCTTCAAGGGGCGCGGGGCCGGTGAACTGGAGCGCCACTGGCTGGTGTGGGCGGACATCAGGGGTGCAGCCTAACCAGCGCCTGCAGCGGGGGGCTACGCGGTTTGCGGTGCGCTTGGTGAGTTGACCTGAAGCGGTGCAGGTGTTGTGCGCTTGGCGGGCGGTCGCTCGCCCGCTGAGGCGCGAGTCGTCAGGCAGACTCAAGCGCCGGCCGTTGCCGGTATGACGATATCGCGATAGATTGCGAAATCGTTGTACGGGAGGAGTGGGATGGTCGTCACGGTGTCCCCGAAGTATCAGGTGGTGATTCCGCAGCGGATCCGGGAGGCCCTCGGGCTGAAGCCCGGCCAGAAGATCGAAGCGGTGCAGTTTCTCGACCGCATTGAATTCATCCCGGTGCGCCCCATCAAGGCCATGCGCGGCTTCTTGAAGGGGATCGACACGCGGGTGCCGCGGGAGCGGGACCGCGTGTGAACGTCGTCGATTCCTCGGCGTGGTTGGAGTACTTCGCGGACGGCCCCAACGCCGGGGCCTTCGCCCCGCCGATCCAAGCCACGGCTGATCTGGTGGTGCCGTCCATCACGCTCTTTGAAGTCTTCAAGCGGGTCTATCAGCAGCGGGGCGAAGGGCCGGCCCTGCACGCCGTGGCGGTGATGCAGCAGGGGCGGGTCGTCGACCTGGACGGACCGCTGGCGCTGGCGGCGGCCAAGCTCAGCGCGGACAGCAAGCTCCCGCTCGCCGACAGCGTCGTCTTGGCGACCGCCCGCCAGCACGAGGCCACGCTGTGGACCCAGGATGCGGACTTCGAGGGGCTGGCGGAGGTGCGCTATCGCGCCAAGCCCCGGACCGCTTGAGTCTGCCTAACCAGCGCTTGTAGCGGGCGGGCGCGCACGGCTCGCGGGTCGGCTGGCTGGTGAGAGCAACGGAGGCAATGCAGGTGTTGTGTGGCTGGCGGGCGGTCGCCCGCCGCTGAGGCGCGAGTCGTTAGGCGGCGAGGAGTTCCCTTTGAACTACCGCTTGGTAGCGCGGCGCGGGCTTTCCGTGTGCGCCGCACTGCTGGTCCTCGCCCTGGGCTGGTGGACGGTCGCGGGAGGCGTGCGCAACCTCCACCAGGCGGGGACAAGCGGGCAGCAACTGGAGACGGGGATCCAGCTCGCATGCGGGCTGCTGTGCTTCGCGGCCGTGGTCACGCGGTATCGGTGGCGCTCTCTGTTCCGGCGGCTGCGAATCGCATGGGTGATCACGCTGTCGGCGTGGGTCGGCCTTTCGGCGCTCGTGTGGGGGCCGCCCCAGCCGCTCATCGCACTGGTGTTTGCAGTCGTGGCTCTGCTGGTAGCGTGGGCCATGCTCTGGGCGCTCGGACCGGCCCCTGCGGCCTAACCAGCGCTGCAGCGGCGGGCGTCTTCGGCTCGTACTGGCTGGTGAGTGCAATTGAGGTAATGCAGGTGTTGTGTGGCTGGGGGGCCGGCCCGCCCGCTGAGGCGCGAGTCGTTAGGCAGCGGCTGGTACGCCGAATTTCTGGGCGGGGACCGAAATGAGAAGCCACACGACCACCGCACTCTACGTCATGCTGATGGCAGTTGGGATCGTCGTGGTCGATGTCTTGTTCTTCAGGCACCGGTTCTGGGAACGGCTGGCGGTGAATGTCGGAATCGTCCTCGCATGCGGCGCCTTGTACTTCAGATTCCTGAAGCGTCCATGAGCGAGGCGGAAGCGCGGCTCAGCCGTCGGCCGCTGTCTAACTCGCGCCTGCAGCGGCGGGCACGGCCGCGTGACGCTCGCCTAACGCTTCGGGGTAACGCTGGGTTGGTGATGGCTGGCGGGTCCCGCGGCCGGCCCGCCCGCTGAGGCGCGAGTCGTCAGATGGCGCCCACGCACTCATGTCGGGACAGATGAGACTACGTACCGTGGGACCCGATAGCCCCAGCCAGTGTGAGCCGGGACTATCGGACGACCGACCGCGAGATCCACGTCTCTGTTACTGCCCCGAGCTCTCACCCAAGGCGACGAGAAGCTCGTCCAGCTGATCGAACGTCTCGCCCATTGCATCGGCTGCTCCGGTGCCGGCAGCGTCGAGCGCTTCCTTCGAAGGATAGTTCTCATGCAGGACCACCAGCGTCTTGCCGCCCTTTTCCTCGAAGGTCACCGTGGTGACAGGCCCGGCCTCGCCTTCCTCATTGGTCCACGCCAGGCGCGAATACGGCTTCACTTCGACATACGTGCCGAAAAACGCGGCAGGCTCGGGGCCACCGTGGTCGAATACCAATCGGTACTTGCCTCCGACACGAGCATCCACCTCGCAGGACAGCAGGGTCATTTTCATCGACTTGGGCACCCACCAACGCTTGAGCAGCTCGGCCTTGGTAAATGCCTCGAACACGATGCGCGCCGGGCCGTTGATGGTCCGTGTGACAACCACCTCGCGGTCCGACTTCCGTTCCACCGTGGTGCGGTTCTTCACGGGGCCGGGCTCACTTTCGTTTCTTGCGTTCATCGCTCTTCTCCTTTCGTGTGAGTTCCTCGACAACCTTGTCCAACTCGTCGAAGCGTTCGTCCCAGCGCTGGCGATACCTCTCGAGCCAGGCCGTCTCTTCCTCCAATCGGCGCGGGCCCAGCTGGCACGACCGCACGCGTCCGATCTTCTTCGTGGTGACGAGCCCCGCCTGCTCCAGAACGCCGACGTGCTTCTTCATGCCCGTGAGCGTCATGTGGAACTTCTCGGCAAGGTCCGTGATCGAAGCGTCGGCTCGGCCGAGCTGCTCCAGAACGCCACGCCGCGTGGCGTCCGAGAGCGCGGCGAACGCAGTATCAAGTCGGGTCGTCAGATACTGAACCATATGGTTCAGTAGTGTAACGCAAGCGTTCGCGGCATGCAAGGGGTTGCCGCGAAGAACGATGCGTCCTACCCCGAAATTCGGTACCGGATAGACTTCCAAGGGCCAACGGGGCTCCGGCCAAGAGCCTCAGTGTGCCGCCGCGGCGGATCAACGAGATTGTGCTGGGCAAGCGG
>DATJUT010000041.1 GCA_035502185.1 Gemmatimonadales bacterium | reverse complement strand
CGATGCCCTGGCCCAGCTTCAGGGCGATGTAGGTCGCCGCCGCCGAGAAGACGACGGACCAGAAGAACCCCTGCACGATCGAGCGGACCGTGATCTCCGGCACGACCTCGCCGGGGCCCACCACGGGCGCGTAACGCTCGCCCGGCTTGAGCTCGCGAAAGGCGTTTTCGGGAAGGCGCGATTCGTCAGCCATCGTATTTCTCCATCACCGACTCGACCACGCGGCGAGAGAGAGTGTGGTAGGTGGGCGCCGCCGCGGCGAAGATCTCCCGGGCCAGTGCGCGGGTGCGCGGGTGGCGGCCCAGGGCTCCGTACAGCGGGCGCAGGTACTTCATCCGGCCGACTTTCGTCAGCACGTCGCGTGCCCGGCCGAAGACCGGCTCGTAGTCGCTGCCCACCGCGATGGTGAGCCACTCCACCAGGATCTCGTAGTTGCCGCGCCCGGTGAGCTTGAGCTCGGCGTCGAGCCAGCGGCACGATGCCGCGTCGAGCTCCCGCGGCAGGTGCTGCAGGTAGACCAGCAGCTCGCTGGGGCTCCACTGCGCCAGCTGCGCCGGCCCCGGCCGGCCGCCCTTCGCCCATCCCTCGGCCAGCGCGACGATCGCCTCCAGCGGCGCCGACCGGAACAGCGGCGCGTTGGCCGGCACGCCGGGCCGGTTCAGCCACTCGTCCGCGCCGACCTTCGCGGCGACGCCCGGCAGCTGCTGCTCGACGAACGCCATCAGCTGCTCGGTGGTGACCGACGTGAAGTGGAACCGCTTGATGTAGGCGCGGATGAACTGATCGAACCGCTCCCGGCCCACGGTCCGCTCCAGGAGGCCCACGAACAGCGACCCCTTCTCGTACGGCACCGACGAGTACACGTCGTCGGGATCCACGCCCTCGAGATGGGTGCGCAGCACCGTGTACGGCGAGTCGGCGCCGAACCGCGCCACCGACTCGTCCAGCGCCACGCGGCCGATCGCCCAGCTCACCGCGGCCGCCGCCTCGCCGTGCAGCGCCTCCAGGATCCGCCGCTCGGCCCACACGGTGAACCCCTCGTTGAGCCAGAAGTGGTCCATCGTCGCGTTGGTCACGAGGTTGCCGGTCCAGGAGTGCGCCAGCTCGTGGCACACCACGTCCACCAGCGAACGGTCGCCCGCCAGCAGCGTCGGCGTGAGGAACGTCAGCCGCGGGTTCTCCATGCCGCCGTAAGGGAACGAGGGCGGCAGCACCAGCATGTCGTAGCGGTCCCACTCGTACGGCCCGAACATCTGCTCCGCCGCCACGATCATCTGCTCCACGCCGGCGAACTCCCACGCCGCGGCCTCCACCGTCGCCGGCTCGGCCCACACCCGCGCGCGCGGGCTCAGGTCGCGCGCCGCCAGGTCGCCCACGGCCAGCGCGATCAGGTAGCTGGGGATGGCCTGCGGCATCCGGAACCGCACCGTCCGCATCCCCGCCTCGGAGTCGACCGGCTCCCCGACCGGGCCCGCCGACATCACCGCCGTCAACGCCTCCGGCACCGTGATGGCGGCGTCGTAGGTCACCCGCACCATCGGCGTGTCCTGGCACGGGATCATCGTGCGCGCGTGGATCGGCTGGAACTGCGTGAACATGAACGGGTGCCGCCGGCCCGCCGTCTGCTCCGGCGCGAGCCACTGCAGCCCGATCGCATCGGGCCCCGTCTCGTAGGCGAGGACGACCTTCTCCGTGGCCGCCGGGAGGCTCAGTCGCAGCCGGCTCCCGAGGATCGGCTCCTCGGCTCCCGGCTCGTAGGCGATGGGCCGGCCGCCGTCGGTGCGCACCGACGCGATCACCAGCCCCTTGGTGTCGAGGTCGAACGGGCCCGCGGACGGCCGGTCCAGCGTCAGCGTGACCTGGCCGGCGACACGCTTGCGGTCGAAATCCACCGCGAGGTCGAGCTCGAGATGGCGGGTGTGCGGCTGGGTGGAATCGAAGCAGGAATGCGGGTCTGGCCGGGACATGGAGGCCTTTCAGAGCAGGAACGGCCCGGAATTTGCGACTTGGAGGTTCAGTCGGCCAGGGGCACCTGCCCGTCGCCAGCCTCCGGAAGCGGATCGCGACGGGTGCTTCATTAGGGCCCGAATCCCGACAGCGACAGGGGGATTTGTCATGTTCTACGACGCGGGATGCTATGGGCGCGTGGCGCTGGGCGAGCTGCCCCAAGCGGTGCAGCAGCGGCTGGGCGCTCTGCCCGGCGAGTGGCTCGAGTTCGACCCGGTGCTCGGCACAATCGTGGTGCGTCACATCCAGCCCTCGGCGGGCCCGTGCCTGCCGACGATCGCAGGCGAGCTGGTGCGGATGCTGAGCGAGATCCCGGAGCAGGCCCAGGGCCGGATTCCGGGCGGCGAGCTGTTCGTGCACACCGAAACGGATTCGCAGCTGGTCCGGCTCCGGGTGGAACGGGGCGGCGCCCTCCAGATCGAATGGGCCCACCCCGACTATGCCAGGGCGAAGCCGCAGCTGTGGACCGGTGCCAAGGTCGAAATGGTCGAGCCGCGGGTGCAGCGGCTCAACGGCCGCGTGACGTTCACGGCCACGGACCCCGCGCGGGCGGCCCGCGAGCTGGAAGCGCTGGCCGACGGCTACGAAGGCCTGTACCCCGAGGGCGATCTCGTGGTTGAGGTGGACCGCACGGCGGGCCGCGTGACGGTGGAGGTCCGCGACCTCAACCTGGACGTCCTGCTGCTGGTCGAGCGGCTGCAGCAGCTGGCGGCGGCCGGCTCGCTGGTGGGCGACGTCCAGGTCAGCTCGTTCGCGTCCATCGTGCCCGAGCAGCAGCTGCGGTTCGTGTTCGACGACGGCAAGACCTGGGTGCAGCGGCCGGTGCTGTGGGCGGACCCGCCCGGCCGCGCGCCGCGCACCACGCGCGCCCCGATGCGCAACGGCGCCTGAGGGAGACCGGCGATGATGGACTACGGCTTCACCGAGGAGCAGCAGGCGATCCAGAGCCTCGCCCGGGAGATCGCCGAGAAGGAGATCCGGCCGGTCGCGGCGGAGTACGACCGGACGGGCGAGTTCCCGTGGCCGGTCGTGAAGACGCTGGCCGGGGCGGACCTGTTCCGCACCTTCATCCCCGAGGAGTACGAGGGCATCGCCAACGGCACGCCGACGACGAACCTCGTGCTGGTGACCGAGGAGCTGTCCAAGGCGTGCGGCGGGATCGCGCTCGCGCTCGCCGGGACGGCCCTCGGCACGATGCCGATCCTGCTGTCGGGGAGCGAGGAGCTGAAGCGGCGCTTCCTGCCCGACATCGCCGCCGGCCGGCGGCTCGCCGCCTTCGCGCTCACCGAGCCCGATGCCGGCTCCGACGCGGGCGGCATCCGCACGACGGCGATGCGCGACGGCGACCACTACGTGCTGAACGGCACCAAGCAGTGGATCACCAACGGCGGCGAGGCCGAGGTCTACACCGTCATCGCGCTCACCAACCCGGCGAAGGGGCCGCGCGGGGCGAGCGCCATCGTGGTCGAGAAGGGCACGCCCGGCTTCGCGTTCGGGAAGAAGGAGGACAAGATGGGCATCCGCGCCTCCGCGACGCGGGAGCTCGTCTTCCAGGATTGCCGGGTGCCGGCCGCGAACCTGATCGGCCGCGAGGGCACCGGCTTCATCACGGCGATGCGGACGTTCGACGCCTCGCGGCCCGGCGTGGGCGCGCAGGCACTCGGCATCGCGCAGGGCGCGCTCGACCTCGCGGTGGCATACGCCTGCACGCGGCGCCAGTTCGGCTCCCCCGTCTCGGCCTTCCAGGGCCTGCGGTTCAGCCTGGCCGACATGGCGACCAAGGTCGAGGCGGCGCGCGCCCTGATCTACGCCACGGCCAAGTACATCGACTCGCAGCCGAAGCAGCGGCCGACGATCTACTCCGCGATGTCCAAGCTGTTCGCGGCCGACGTCGCGGTGCAGGTCACGATCGACGCCGTGCAGGTGTTCGGCGGCTACGGGTACATGCGCGACTACCCGATCGAGAAGTACATGCGCGACGCCAAGATCACGCAGATCTACGAGGGCACCAACCAGATCCAGCGCGAGGAGATCAGCAAGATCATGATCGGGCAGTACGTCTCCGGCGGCGGGCGCCAGAGCGCGCAGGCGGCGGACTGACGATGCCGCCGCTGCCCGCGCCCCGGGCGACGCCCGCCACGGCCCTCCCTCGCCAGCCGCAGTGGTGGTAACGATGCAACCGTTCCGGTACCACGTCCTGGCCTGCGACCAGAAGAAGCCCGACGGCCTGCCCTGCTGCTCGGCCCGCGGCTCGGCGGCGGTGCTCGAGGCCCTGCGGCGCGAGATCGGCGCCCGGGGGCTCGCCGACACCGTGCAGCTCACCACCACCAGCTCGG